>JBCDDI010000362.1:0-4345 GCA_039180365.1 Pseudomonadota bacterium | reverse complement strand
GCGCCGACGGCGCCGGAAGCCGCGTCAGAAAGGCCGCCGGCTTCGACATGGTGGGGCCGGACAACATCCAGACCTATATCAACGTCCACTTCAAAGCCAATCTTCGCGAGCTCGTGAGCGGTCGCGAAGGCATTCTTTACTGGGTCATGGACGAAGCGTTGACCGGTACCTTTATCGCTCATGACATCGACAGCAACTGGATCTTCATGAAAGCCGTTGATGCTGATGAACCCATCGATTCCATCGATGAAGATAAGTTTGCGACGCTCCTGAAAGCGTCAATCGGCGCTGACGTACCTATCGAGATTCAGAGCATGAACGCCTGGCGAATGACCGCACAGATTTCTTCAGGCTATCGGGCCGGCGGGATATTCCTTGTCGGCGACGCCGCCCACCGGTTTCCACCGACCGGTGGCATCGGTATGAACACCGGCTTCCAGGACGCACACAACCTGGTCTGGAAGCTCGGTATGGTTGAACGCGGGATGGCACCGGAGATCCTGGCAACCTATGAGCCGGAACGGAAGCCTATCGCCCAGACCAACTCAGATCAGAGCCTGCACAACGCCCTGAAGATGATCGAGGTGGCTGTAGCCCTCGACGTGGACGGCGACCAACGTATCACCGCAGGAGACATTGACGCCGTGCTGGCCGATCCGGAACGACTCGCCGCTGTGCAAACTGCGGTCGACGCGCAGGCTGAGCACTTCAACCTGTCCGGCCTCGACCTAGGGCTCTGTTACACCGGCGCCGCCGTGCTCGAAGACGGTCCGCCCCCGGTTTCCGACAATCCGGCGTCCAACTATCTCCCGTCCACAACGCCGGGGGCTCGGCTTCCACACGCGACGCTGCTTAAAGACGGTGAGCCAATCTCCACCCTCGATTTAGTGCCCTATGATCACCTGCTGATTCTCTCGCAGGGCGATCGACACCCGGGGCTTGACGCCGCGGTCGAGACTCTCCGCGGGGAGGGGGTGCCCGTTCACTTGGAAATGTTCGGTTCAGGCACAGCAGCACCACCGACAGACGATGCCGCATTCGCGGCGCTGTTTCCCGCTGACGAATTGCTGCTGGTGAGGCCGGATGGTCACATCGCCGGAAGATTCCGTGGGGACAACGCAGCGCAGGAGGCCTGCCGCGCCTGCGCCGGCCTCTGGTCCCCTTGACGGCACAGCTTCGGCAGAAACAGATGCGGCATGAGCGGATCCAGAACTAACAAACCTGGACGAAAGGAGAGAGACCATGAAAACCAGCTTGATCATCATCAAAGTGCTACTCACAGTCGCGTTCATCGCTGCGGGTGGCGCCAAACTTGCGGGTGTGGAACAGATGGTGGCCACCTACGAGGCACTCGGTTTCGGGCAGTGGTTCCGCTACCTCACCGGGGTGATTGAAGTCGCCGGAGCGGCCCTCCTCTGGATCCCCGGGTTCCAGCTATGGGGTGCGGGGCTGCTCGCATGCACCATGCTGGGAGCCATCGCTGCCCACCTGCTGGTGCTGGGTCCATCAGCAGTCCCCGCAATCGCGCTGGGCGTTCTAGCCGCCTTTGTGGCGTACAGTCATCGCGCCCAGTTTCCTGGCCGATCCGGTCCCTGAAGCCGACCCGTCGGTTCGCGAGCGTCGGATCATCCATCGGGCGCGGAATAAGTCCTATTTTGAAACCGCCGGATTCCCAACCGCTCCAATGGGCACTCGCAGGTGCCCATCGGCAATGCAACCGTCAGCCGCGGACGCCGCAAGCAACTGGAACTTTCCCAGCACCCCTCGGATGGGCTGGGCTTCACTAAAGGATGCCGGTGACCGCGCTGAGAACTCAGCCTCGTCAACCCGCACATTGAGTACCCGGCTCTCGAGATCGATCTCAATCAGATCACCGTCCCGCAGGCGGGCAATCGGTCCTCCCGCGGCCGCTTCCGGCACAACGTGGCCTACTAAAAGTCCATGGGAACCCCCAGAAAAGCGACCGTCGGTAACCAGGGCCACGCGCTCCCCGAGACCGGCACCGACCAGGGCGGAAGATGCATAGAGCATCTCCGGCATCCCAGGCCCTCCCTGTGGGCCCTGCCCGCGAATCACAACAACGTCTCCAGGTTTGATATTCCTCCGGTCGAGAGCCGCAATGAACGCTGCCTCGTCTTCAAACACACACGCCGGCCCCAAGAAACGATGGGTTTTTGGTAGTCCGGTTTTTGCGACGGCGCCGTCGGGCGCAAGGGAGCCCCAGAGCACATGCATATGGCCATGGGGACGTAGTGGACGACTCGGATGCCGGACAACATCCTGGGCAGTATCGAGGGGCGTCACTCCTGCCAGATTCTCACGCAGCGTTCTGCCGGTGACCGTCAGTTCGTCGTTGTGCAGTAGATCGGCCTCCATCAGCAATTTAATGAGCGCCGGCGATCCGCCAAGTTTGTGCAGATCGGTCATGAGATAACGGCCGCTCGGTTTCATGTCTGCAAGGCGCGGGATCCGTTCGTTGATACGCGCAACGTCTCGGAGGTCGAAAGGCAAATCCAGGGTACGGGCGAGCGCAAGAAGGTGGAGAACAACGTTGGTAGAGCCGCCCATAGCGATCACCACGGCCATGGCGTTTTCCAAGGAAGCGCGCGACATGATCTGCCTGGGGCGGATGTCCTGTTCCAGCAGATTCATGAGCGCAGCCCCTGACGCTTCACACTCTTGCGCTTTCGCCTCACTCGTCGCCGGGTTGGTAGCACTTGCCGGTAAGCTCATGCCCATGGCCTCAATAGCCAGGGCCATGGAACTTGCCGTGTACATACCGCCACAGGATCCGGCACCAGGGCAGGCTGCCCTGACAATCTCCTGTTGCTCCACCAGGCTGATGCGACGATCCAGGAGCTGGCCATAGGCCTCGAAGGCGGAGATCACATCAACGGTGCGGCCAGCGGCATGCCCCGGAGCGATGGTGCCCCCGAAAACGACGAGGCCGGGTCGGTCGAGGCGCGCAAGCGCCATGAGGCAGCCGGGGAGATTCTTATCACAGCCAGGAATCGCCACGGCAGCATCATAGCTGTGGGCACTCACCATAGTTTCAATAGAGTCAGCAATCAGGTCACGGGAAGGCAAGGAATAGCGCATGCCAGACGTGCCCATGGATATCGCATCGTTGACACCCACCGCCGAGGAACGGAAAGCCACCGCACCCTTTTCGCGCAGGCTCCGGGCGACCCGGTCGGCCAGGTCCAAGGTGTGCATATTGCAGGTACTGCCCTCGTACCAAACCGTCGTGACCGCAACCTGAGGCTTATCCAGATCTTCCGCGGAAAGGCCAACACCGTGGAGCACAGCCTGGGCTGCCCCGTGCGCTGGACCCTGCGTTATCTCGGCACTGTAGCGATTGTTCTTCACGACGCCCCCGAACTGTTGGATTTCCGAGAGAATGCTGGCGAATAGAAGCTATATCTTCCAATACAACTTCCACCTCATTTTGATACCTTTAAGGTATGGATAAATCCGTCGACCTGCGGCAGCTGCGCTACTTTATTGCGGTCGCTGAACACCAGAGCTTCACTCGAGCCGCCCGGGCCCTGCACATCTCGCAGCCACCACTCAGTCGCCAAATTCAACAATTAGAAGAACGGATCGGCACCCGATTGCTGGATCGCAAGCGGACAGGTGCTTCATTGACTCGAGCAGGGCGGCACTTCCTGGAGGAAGCGCAAGCAATTTTCGTCGCTCTGCAAGAGGCTGCCGCCAGCACCGCAGCCATCGGCGCGGGTGAACTGGGCAGCGTTACGATCGGCTTTACGAGCACAGCGCTCTACGGAGATCTGCCATCCATCGTGCGTTCCCTCCGCAGCACCCAGCCATCGCTCCGGCTGGTCCTGACGGAAATGACGGTGATTGATCAGCTAACGGCACTTCGCGCTGAGCGCATCGACCTTGCAATCGCTCTCGCCATGAATCGAGAGAGCGACATTCATCAACAAGTGCTGTCGACGGAACAGCTGGCCGTTTGCCTGCCTGCGGGCCACCGCCTGGCTTCCTCATCGCGTCCCCTCGCGGTAACCGCCCTTGCGAAGGAAGGATTTATCAGCTTTCCCAGAGATCTGGCGCCGGGCCTCTTCGACGCGATCGCAGGTTTTCTGGCAGGGTCAGCGGTTCCTTTCAACATCACCCAGGAAGCCGTACAGATGCAGACCATCATCGGGCTGGTCTCAACCGGTCTGGGCGTCGCCATCGTCCCTTCTTCCATGAGTCAGCTGCAGCGTCCCGGCGTCGTCTATCGCCGACTCTCTCCAGCGCCGCCAGCAATAGTCACTCAGGCCGCTTGGCTAAAAAGCCAAAGTAACCCGGCCCTGGACCGGGTGTTAGAACTGATTGG
>JBCDDI010000361.1:0-4361 GCA_039180365.1 Pseudomonadota bacterium | reverse complement strand
CGGCTCGGTGGGGACTTGAACGACACCCGACACAGCGATGCGTTGGCGCCGATCTTCGCGCTGCCCCTCGCCGATCCTATGGGTGAGAAGCTTGCGGCGACGGGACGGAATCCTTCCACCTACTGGCCGAAACGACGCATGCGGCTCGACTTCCTGCTCCTTGGTGGTAGTGCGCAGCGGCTCTACCAACAGGACAGCGCACGCATCCATACGGGAAACCGGGCCAAGCGGGCGTCAGATCACTATCCGGTTTCCCTGGAGCTTGATCTTTAGTCCGTCTCCGCCGAGAGCACGCCTTGTGCCTCAAGGGTGTCCAGTTCCTGACTCGAAAGCCCAAGCAGCTGTCCAAGAACTGCGCGATTGTCCTCACCCCGGGAGCCCGCGCCCGCACGGGGTCCGGCTTCAGCCTTGCTGAACCGAAACGGCGACCGGGGCATCAGAACCGTTTCTGTCCCAAGCTCAAGCGCCGTGAAAGCACCGCGTGCTTCGGCCCAGGCCTCGTCCTTGACGTCTGCGAGCGCTTTCACCGTACCCAGAGGAATGCGCGCGGCTGCGAGGGCGGCCTCGAAGGCGGCAACGCTGGGGAACTCGGCCGCCCAGCGCTGCATGAGCTCACGAATCGCGCTGTCTTGACCCTGCGTTGCCGCGTGGTCCGTCCAGCCTCGGGCTTCGAGCTCGTCTTCCCGACCCAGAGCTCGGGCGACGCCGAAAATCCAGGTGGTTGGATTACCGGGCACCTGTACCCAGGATCCGTCGGGAAACTCAAGCAGTGCGGCTTTACCTGGGCGAAAAGGGCTGATCTCACTGCCGAAGCCACCGTTGGCTTCCACGGCTGTCCATTCGTTAACGGCGAGCATGGTCTCCGCCATAGAGACATCAATGTGCTGACCTTCACCGGTCTGCAGGCGATGGACGAGGGCTGCGAGGATCCCGGTGGCAGCCTGCGCGCCCACGGCGAAATCGGCATGTGACACCGCTTCGGGCATGGGTTCGGTGCCGCGTTCTCTGGCGTTCAGGTCGAGGAGCCCCAGCTCGGCGTGAATGACCGGGGCATAAGCGCGGCGCTGGGCTGCTGGTCCATCCTGGCCGTAACCGGTGATCGAGCAGTAAACGATGTCAGGCTTAACGGCCCGGACAGCGTCGAAGCCGATGCCGAGGCGCTCAGCGACGCCGGGCCGGTAGTTTTCGACGAAGACGTCAGCATCCCGGCACAGCTCAAGGACAAGCCGTTGTCCTTCCGCCTGGGTGAGGTCGATGGACAGGTGCTTCTTGCCGAGATTCTGCTGCGCGTAGCCAAGGGCGACGCCGCCGGCTTTCGGAACGCCACGGCGCAGCAGATCACCCTCCGGAGGTTCGATTTTCAGGACTTCTGCGCCGAGGTCGGCGAGCGTGCGGGTGCAGGAAGGACCGGCGACCACCCGGGTGAGATCGATAACCCGCAGTCCGTTGAGCAGCATGTCAGTCTCCAGCTGCGTCAAAAACCGCAGCAGGATCGAGGGGCCAGAGCGCCTCGCGGCTCTTCTGCCGCGGGAAGACTTCGATATGGTGCGTCGTCAGCCCCGGCGGATCGGCGGTGATGATGGTCGCCGCCAGATCCTGAAACCCTGCCCGGAAGTGGTTGCTCGATTTCAACGCCACATAGCGATAGCGGTTCACATCCATCCCCAGGGCAAGGAACGGCTCGGGATCAAAGGTCTGGGAGCGACGGCTGGCAACGATCACTTCAATGTCGGTCCCTCGAAGCTTCAATCGCGCCATCGGTCCGAGATTGAGCGGGGTGCCTTTAAACATGGCCTGCAGGATGATGCGTCCGTCATGCAGCGCCTTAACGTAGGCAGCGGCTTTCAAGGGCTCGCCGTGAAGCTCGTCCGTCAGGCCGCCGATAGCCACTTCGATCTCCGCGCCAACGCCGGCCTTGTGGGCTTGCCGTGCGGTCACGGGATCAACGACAAACCCGAAGCAGGCGGCTGGCAGCTGTGCCTCAACCATGGCTCGGAGCAGATGGGTGCCGTCTCCCGGAGCGCCACCGCCGCAGTTGTCGGAAGTCTCATGGATGACCACGGGACCCGATTCGTTCGTCCAGGGGTAAGCCATTGCGGCTGCAACGGCTTCTGCGGCCGAGAGGCTTTCCGGTGTGAAGGCCGCTCTGTCTGCCCAGAGGTCTTCCGCCAGCTCATGGCCGACCCGTTCGGCCAGCGCTGGGTCTGCGTCCGTTGTCACAGCCACATAGGTACCCACGTGGCCAACATCCGTATAGGGAAAACCGTGGAACCAGCTGACGTCGATCACCTTGTCTTCCGCCTCCCGGGCGAGCATCGTGGCCAGACGCTCCTGGCCAATCCCTTCGAAGGTGGTTGTGGTCGGTAGCAGCATGGGCGCGCGGGTGATCCGAACAACGGGTCTGATCTTGTCCCGATGCATGCGCAGGATGAGATCCACGGCCTCTGCTGCCCGATCGTGCATGTCGATGTGCGGGTAGTGGTGGCAGGCAAAGACGCCATTTAAGGCATCCGCCATGGCCTGAGTGACGTTGCCGTGCAGGTCGAAGCTCGCCGTGACGGGCATGCGCTCGCCGACCTGTTCGCGCACGGCGCGTGCCAGGTCCCCCTCGAGGTCGTCGATACCGTCGACAACGCCGGCGCCGTGCAGACACAGCACAACGCCGTCGAGGTCACCGGCAGCGGCCAGTCCGTCAAGGATCTCTGTTTTGAAGTCCTGGTAGGTGTCGTAGTCGATGGTGCCTGAGGGCTGAGCACCGGCGAAGAGAATCGGCACCGGCTCCACATCGGCGGCAAGGCAGGCTCTCACGGCGCCGCCGATATCCGAGTCCTGGGTGGCGGTGCCGAGCAATTTCTCGCCGCGTATTTCGTAGAAGTCGCCGCGGACGGTGGGCGCAGCGCAGTAGGTGTTGGTCTCGTGGGAGACTCCGGCGATGGCGATGCGCATCAGTTCTTCTCCAGGGCCTCGATGATGTCCTCGAGGCTTTCTATCTGTCTTTCGCGCCAGCCAAGCTCGCGGGATCGAGTGTCTTCATCCGCTTCAGCAAGTTCGGCCACTTCCTGTTTCAGCTCATCGCGCTTCCGGTACAGGCGAGTCAGGCGCGCGGCAAATTCGGCTTTGTCGAACATGAGCGCTTCGGCGTGCGAATCGTCACCATCGTCGTCGCGAGCAGCGGCGAGCGGTGGAGTGACTGGACGGCCGTCGGTGAGCTGGCGCTGGTTCATGAAGTTCGGTGAGACGATTTCGACGCCGTCGCCGTGCAGGGCGTCGAGCATCTTGCCACGCAGCTCCGTGCGCTTCGTCACCAGATTGCTCACCTCTTCCAGGAAGCCATAAACCCGGTAGCCGACACAGTGATCGTTCAGCCCGGTTATCTGCACAAAGGGATCTGCTAGGCCAGCGTTCTCCGCCGCCTGCTTCAGCAGGTCGCGCACCCGATGCCGGTGCACGTCGTAGCCTAGTGAGACTTCGGCCGAGATCAGCGTGCCGGAGCTGCGTACCACGCGCACGGGCTGCGTCATGATGAAGAGATTCGGCAGGGTAACGAGGTCCCGGTCTTCGCTCTGAATCTCCGTGTGCAGGAGACCTTTTTCTGTCACCCGGCCGAAGTTCTCGCCGACCCGGATGAAATCGCCGGGATGAAACCCGCCTACGGAACGCAGCATGAATCCTGCCATGGCGTTGCTGACGAAGGTGGTGGAAGACAGCGCGATGACGGCGGTGATGACCAGGCCGAAGAGGCTCAAGAGCTGCCCGGTGGTGGCGTTGTCGAGGGGCAGGGCCAGCACCAGCGCCACGTTGGCAATGAGGACGATGGCCACGGTGACGAGCTGCCGTACTACCCGCGTCGCCGGTTCGTCGGGTATGGCCCGGCGGGCGATCCAGAGCACGATGAGCCCAACGAGCACCGTGCCGGCGACCGGAAGCAGCCATTCCCTGAGCAGGTCGAGCCAGATCATGGGCGATGATTGTACATGGCCGGCCCTGGAGCGCTTATGAATTCGCGCAGAAATGAGACGATGCTGGCGGCTGCCGGAGAATTGGCGTAGAACCAGAGAATAAATTTTTTGCGTCAGTGACATCGGGAGAGAGCGATGAGTGAAGCAGCATTGGAGGAAACGGCGTTTCCGGATCCCTACGAGATCCCCCTCGAAGACATCAACATGGCCCAGGGAGCGCTCTTCCAGCAGCAGCTGCATTGGCGCTATTTCGAGCGGCTGCGGGCGGAAGATCCCGTGCACTACTGTCGGGAGAGCGAGGTAGGGCCCTTCTGGTCAGTGACCCGCTTTAACGACATCTTTGCCGTGGATAACGACCACGAGAGCTTTTCTTCCGAGGGTGGCATTACCCTCGGGCCGCCG
>JBCDDI010000360.1:0-4369 GCA_039180365.1 Pseudomonadota bacterium | reverse complement strand
TGGACACGAACGTGAAAGGCGTCTTCTTCCTGACTCAGCAGCTTCTGCCGCTGCTGGAAGCCGCCGGCACGCACGAAGAGCCGGCTCGGGTCATCAACGTCGGCTCCATCGACGGCATCAAAACGCCGATCTTCGAGACTTCTCCTACGGGCCCTCCAAGGCGGCCGTTCATCACCTGACTAAGGTGCTCGCCGCGCACCTGATCAAACGCCACATCATCGTCAACGGCATTGCGCCGGGCCCGTTCCCGACCTGGATGTTGTCCACCGGTGTTGGTGGCGGCGGGGATGTCGACAACACGGACTGGGATTCCGTCGGCAAGGGTAACCCCCGCGGTCGGGTCGGCACCCCGGAAGACATTGCCGGGCTGGCGATCTTTCTCGCGTCTCGAGCCTCCGGCTTTACTGTTGGGGACGTGATCACCTGCGACGGTGGTTCGGTCGCCAGCTCCTGAGCCTGACTCAGTCTTTGTCGGGCGCCCAGAGATCCTGTGCGGGCACCCTGAGCGCCCGGTTGAATTTGCTGGAGGCGTTTTCCCAGGCGATTGCCGCCGTGAGCTCAACGGTGGCTCCCTGGCCGAATTCAGCTAGCACCTGTTCGAACAGTGCGTCATCGACGTCGTCGTCAGATCGGGTGATGGCGTCCGCGTAGGCGAGGGCCGTCCGTTCCCTGGCATCGAAGAGCGCGGAATTCTCCCAGTCGTCCAGGGCCAGAAGCTTTTCCGTGCTTAAGCCCGCTGCGCTGCCCACGGCAGCGTTGATGTCGCGTCAGAAGACGCAACCGTTGAGCGTTGCCACGCGCCGGTTGATGAGGGAAACGAGCGCGTCGCCGAGAATTCCGTCCTTATCCAGGCCTGTCCACATGCCGCGAACGGCGCGAAAGAGATCGGGCCGTTGCGCGTAGATCAGATGATTATTAAGGGGAGCGCCCCAGGTATCGGCCTGGGCTTCCAGAATCCGGCGCACGTAGGGGCCGCTCTGCTCTATATCCACCGGAGGAATTCTTGCCATAGGGCTAACCTGTCTGTCTCGTTTCCCTGGGAGTTTGCTATGCTCGCGCCCCTTTCTCACCCGCGGGGACAGAGCATTGGCAGCGCCACTGGCAGATATCACCGTCGTTGAAATCGACAACTACATGGCTGCACCGAGCACCGGTGCTATCCTCGCCGACTTTGGCGCCCGGGTCATCAAGGTAGAGCCCCTTGGCGGCGATCCCATGCGCGGCATTGGCCGGCCGGCGAAGATTGATGGTCCCCTGAAGGGCTATGACTTCGGTTTCGATGTCGACAATCGCGGCAAACAATCGATCGCCGTGGCGCTTGATACGGAAGCCGGGGCGAAACTCATCCATCGCCTGGTTGAGCAGGCTGACGTCTTCCTCTGCAACCTGCTGCCGCACCGGCAGGCGCGTTTCGGACTCGATCCGGAAACGTTGAAAGCGGTAAACGGAAAGCTCGTGCACGCAACCCTGACGGGCTATGGCACCAATGGTCCCGACGCCCTGCGGCCGGGCTATGACGTGACCGCTTTTTTCGGTCGCTCCGGTATCTACGATGCCATGCGCGATGGCGACAATGGGGACGTGCCGAACGCACGCCCCGCGCAGGGAGACCACACCGCAGGTCTCGCACTTCTCGGCGGCATCCTGGCGGCGCTGCGCCTTGCGGAGAAAACCGGGGAAGGGCAGGTGGTGGAGACCTCGCTCTTCGAGTCCGCCATCTGGACCCAGGCGAACGACTTCGGCATTACGGCCGTGGACCGGGCGCCGGTACGCCGCCGTGCCAGACACCAGATGCTGACACCGGAGGCGAACCGCTATCCCTGCGGCGATGGCAAGTGGGTGGTCCTGAATCAGCTTGGCCCCGGCAGCTTCGAAAAACTCTGCAAGGCCCTTAACACCGCTGACTGGCTAGAAGACGAGCGCTTCATCGACGCGAAGTCCCGCTACAACAACATGGCGATCCTGGTGGACGCCATCGATGAAATCCTGGCGACGAAGTCCCGGGACGAATGGGGGGCGGTCTTTGACGAAGTTGGCCTGATCTGGGGGCCAGTGCTGACCCTCGATGAGGTGGCCAGCGATCCACAGGCTGAGGCGATAGGCATGTTCCCGGAGCTTGAACATCCGGAGCGGGGATCCTATCGGACCGTGCGAGCGCCCATGCGCTTCGATGGCGCCGATGTGAAGCCTCGCGGTCCGGCGCCAGAGGTTGGGCAGCACACGCAGGCCGTGCTCACGGAGGCAGGCTTCACCGCAGCCGAGATCGAGGGGCTCCTCGCAGACGGGGCCATCAGCGGCGCCGACTAGCGGTTTCGCAGCCTCCTAAATACCCCCGGGGCTGCGGTAATCTGCTGGCCGTCAGCTTCCCTCAGCCGCATAACGCTGGCTATTCCTCAGGCACGCCCGTGCGCTATGCTGTTTGCTTCAATCGTCCCGGGGAGAGGTTCGAATGATCCATAGCAGCTACACAATCGCTGGCGCTGTCGTTCTGGCAGCGCTGCTTACCGTTTCCATGACACTACCCATGCCCGCCGCAGCGCTGACGCCGCAGGACCGGGTAGAGAACTTCCGACTTCTCGACCACAAGGGCGCGAGCCACGAGCTGTATTACTACAGCGACATGCAAGCCGTCGTCATCATGGCGCAGGCCAATGCCTGCGAGACCGTGCAGACGGCGGTGCCGCTGCTGGAAGCTCTGGCTGCCGACGATGTGCAGGTCCTGCTGCTCAACTCGAGCCTGGCCGATAATCGGAGCGCCATCAGCGCCGAACTGGAGGCATTGGACTCGGCGCTACCCGTGCTCCTCGACGATACTCAGATCATCGGTGAGTCCATGGATCTGTCTCGGGCTGGAGAAGTTTTTGTGCTCGACCCGAAGACCTGGTCCGTGGTCTACGCGGGCCACGCGGCCGGTGCTGGCAACGCCGTTGAGAGCCTTGTCGCGGGCGCCGAGGTGGAAGACGCGGTTGGCGTCGTGGAAGGCTGCGCAGTCGATTACCCGCATCAGTCCGAGCGTGCGCAGCACGCCGACATTTCCTATGCTGATGAGATTGCGCCCATGCTGGCGGACAACTGCGTCGCCTGTCACCGCGAGGGTGGGATCGGTCCCTGGGCCATGAACGACTACAACATGGTGCGTGGCTTCTCGCTCATGATCCGCGAGGTGGTGCGTACCCAGCGCATGCCACCCTGGCATGCGGATCCGGCCTATGGACACTTCTCGAACGATCGGTCCCTCTCTGCGGACCAGGTGCAGACGCTCGTGCACTGGATCGAGGCCGGGGCGCCTCGGGGTGAAGGCTCAGATCCTCTCGCAGACTATGAGCATGACTGGCCGCTCTGGGACGGCGCCCGCGAGATGGGCCCGCCCGATCTTGTTATCAACATCCCCGCTGCCGAGATTCCCGCCACCGGTGTGGTCGACTATCTCTATCAGCACGTGGAGAACCCGCTGGACGAAGACGTCTGGGTGAAAGCTTCCGAAATCCTGCCCGGCGACCGCGCCGTGTTGCACCATGTGATTACCCGCTTCGGCGAGATGCACACGGAAGGCCCGCGCAAGGGCCGTATGAAGCGTGAAGGCGGTGGGGGCCTTGCGGGTTATGTGCCTGGCTACGTCACGCGACCGCTGCCGGACGGCACCGGTACGCTGCTGCCGGCGAACGCGACGATTCAGTTCCAGATGCACTACACCACAAACGGTCGGTCCACGGTGGATGAATCGAAGATGGGCATCTGGTTCCACAAGGAACCGCCGGAAAACGAGATCTCCGGCCTCGTCTGGATCAATCCGCGCATCCGCATTCCAGCCCACAGCAAAAACCACTCGGAGTCTGCGACGCTGACCGTGCGTCAGGATGCCGTGCTCTACAATCTGCTGCCGCACGCGCACTTCCGGGGTAAGGCATCCAACTTCGTGGCGCTCTATCCGGATGGTTCGGAGGAGATGCTGCTCAGCGTGCCGAACTACGACTTCAACTGGCAGACTACCTATATCCTGGCAGAGCCGAAGTTCATTCCAGCCGGTACTAAGATTGTCCACACCACCTGGTGGGATAACTCCGGCCAGAATCCCGCAAACCCCGATCCGAGCCGTGAAGTGCCCTGGGGGCAGCAGTCCTGGGATGAGATGCTGTTCGGCGCGGCGAGCCTCCGCTATCTGAGCGAGGCGGAAAGTGCCGCCTATCGGGCTGGTGAGCTGGAACTTGCGGAAGCAGACTGACAAAAAATCTGCCATAAAAGCGAATGCGCCGGCTTTCAGCCGGCGTTTTTCTTTGGGTTTTTACGGATTGACGCCGCGCCGGTCCGCTGCGTGAGGCAGAAAGTTGTGTTACTTTTCGTAATGCATCCATCGTAGTGGGGAGTTTCC
>JBCDDI010000359.1:0-4378 GCA_039180365.1 Pseudomonadota bacterium | reverse complement strand
GGCCTTTAGTATGGCATCAGATCAGTAGCCGGTCTTCTCGCGTTCCGCCTCCACGGTCCCTCGGGCAGCAGCAAGGTCTTTCGCCGCCGCGGCCATGAGCCATCCCGCATCGGAGCCGAGTGTGACCAGATTCAACCCCATTTCCAGATAGCGCTGCGTGTATTCAAGGCTCGAGGTGTGAATACCTGCGGCCACGCCGTGGCGCCGGCAGGCATCGACAATCTGCTGCACCGTCGCTGCGTGCTTCGGATCGTCATTGTCGCCACGCGGTGCCATCCCGAGCGCCAGGGCCAGATCTGAGGGGCCGATGTAGGCGCCGTCGATGCCCGGCGTCGATAGAATCTCATCGAGATTGGCGATACCGTCTTCCGTTTCGATCATGGCGAGGCAGGCCACCTGATCGTTCGCTTCTGCGGCATAGCCGCGACCACCCACCATGGCAGCGCGGATTGGACCAAAGGAGCGGTGGCCGCGCGGCGGGTACCGACAGGCGTCGGCCGCTTTCTCAGCCTCCTCGCGGTTGTTCACCATCGGCACAATCACGCCCATGGCGCCAGCATCCAGGGCCTTCATGATTTCGTAGGGCTCGTTCCAGGGAACCCGAACGATCGGCGTACTGTTGCCGTTGGAGATGGCCGGCAGCATGTAGGTGAGATCTTTGTAGTCCACCAGCCCGTGCTGCAGATCCACACAGACCCAGTCGAAGCCGAGGCGCCCGAGCGATTCCGCGCTGTGTGCGTTTGCCAGCGAAAGCCAGCAGCCGATCGTTTGTCCGCCGGCGCGCCAGGTTGCCAGTGCCTTGTTTTCCTGCATGTGTCCCCCTCTGAACTAGTGCTGAGCAGCCGGCGAAGCCGAGCCCGTAGAAGCCTCCGACGATACCACAGGCCCTGCCCGATCCCGGCCGCAGGCGCAGGCTGACAGCCCGCGCGCGCCCATGCGAGAATCGCCGGCCCGCCAGCGCACAGCTCGCGGACCTGAGAGGCATCAGAGGGAGATGGGGATTGAGCGAGTCAGGCTCAGGCGAGACACCGGTAATCGAAAATCTGAGTGAGGCGATCAAGGAGGCCGTTGCCCGTGTAACGGCGCCAGGGCAGCCGTACGAAGTAGTTGAGACAGAGATCGACGGCACCGTCTTTCCCGTCTTCAAAAACGCGCCGGAAAATCTGCGTGCACTGTATGCCGATGGGCTTGCCTACGGCGAGCGCGACTTCTATGTCTATGAGGAGGAACGCTGCACCTTTGCAGAAGCCTGGAGGCGCGCCGGACGGGTTGCGAACGCCCTGCTCGCCAAAGGCCTGACCCCGGGCGATCGGGTGGGCATTGCGCTGCGCAACTATCCGGAGTGGGTGGAAGCCTTTATGGGCATCACAGCAGCAGGCGGAATCGCCGTTGCCATGAATGCCTGGTGGACGGGGGAGGAACTCGTTTATGGCATTGAAGACAGCGGCCTGAAACTGCTTTTCGCCGATCAGGAACGGAGCGAACGCCTCGCGCCGCACCTGAAGGACCTCGCTATCGAACTCATCACCGTGCGCCACGAGACGGCCGGGCATGGCACCTGGGCTGAATTTCTGGCCGACGCGAGTGACTTAATGCCGGAGCTTGCGATTGCGCCAGACGACAATGCCCTGATTCTCTACACCTCCGGCTCCACAGCACATCCGAAGGGCGTGCTCACCACCCACCGGGCCATCATCAGCGCCCTCCTCGGCTGGGAATGCCTCGGCGTCATCGGCGAAGAGCTGCTTGGCCCGACCGACGAAGCTGGGGGTGATAGCCCGGCGATGCTGCTAGCGGTGCCGCTCTTTCACGTCGCCGGACTCAACGTGCAGCTCCTCTCCTCCTTCCGACCGGGTCGCAAAGTGGTCGGTATGTACAAGTGGGATCCGGAAGAAGCCCTGAAGCTCATCGAGCGGGAACGCATCACGGCTTTCAACGGCGTACCCACGATGGCCTGGGAGGTGATCCGCTCACCAAACTTCGGCAACTACGACCTTTCCAGCCTCACCTCCATGGGCGGCGGCGGCGCGGCCATGGCGCCGGATCATGCCCGGCAGATTAACGACAAGCTGAGCAACGGCGTTGCCGGCACCGGCTACGGCATGACGGAAACGAGCGGACTCGGCACAACGATCACCGGCGAAGCACTGCTCGGTCGCCCGCGAAGCTGCGGGCGTCCGATCCAACCGATGGTAAGCATCAAAATCGTAGACGCAGAGGGTTCGGAGCTGCCCCGCGGAGAATCCGGCGAAATCTGGATCCACGGGCCCCAGAACTTCCGCTGCTACTGGAACAAACCGGAAGCAACGGCGGAGACGCTGACCGATGGCTGGGTGCACACCGGGGATATCGGCTACATGGATGAGGAAGACTACGTCTTCATCACCGACCGGGAAAAAGACATGGTCATCCGCGGTGGGGAAAACATCGGCTGCCAGGAAGTGGAGGCCGTGCTCTATGATCACCCTGCCGTCAGTGAATGCGCCGTATTCGGCCTGCCCGACGAACGACTCGGCGAAACCCTTGCTGCCGTGATCATGCGCCATCCCGGCGAGACAGTGACGGAGGCGGACCTGCAGGCCCACGCGGCCGCGCATCTGGCCCGCTTTAAAGTGCCGGAACACATCTGGATTCAGGACGAGCAGCTGCCGCGCATCGCCTCTGGAAAGATCTTCAAACGCGGCCTCAAAGATCAGGCTATTGATCGGTTAAGCGCGCGCTGAGCGCGGAGTTGCACAGGACCGCAGGGGGAAAACCGTGAGCGAAAAAAAGAAGGTGGTTGTACAGCTGCCGGTGCAGGCCAAATCGCAGACCATCGCCGAACGTTATGCGCTCGAACTCGAGGCGCTGGCACCGGTGGCGGACATTGTTGAGGTGGAGGCAAAAACGAGCGAAGAGTTTGCCGAGGCTGCCAGAGACGCGGACGCGCTGATTACCTCCTGGGGTATCCAGATCGATGAAACCATCATCAGCCGCCTGGAGAAATGCGTCGTCATCGGTGTCGGCAGCGTCGGCGTCGACATGGTGGATATCGAGGCGGCCACCGCCGCCGGCATCGTCGTTACCAATGTGCCGGACGTGTTCATTGAGGAAGTTGCCGATCACGCGCTCATGCTGCTTCTCGCCGCCGGCCGCCGTACCAAGATCATGGAGAAGATGGTCGCCGAGGGCGACTGGTATCAGGGCCGGCCGCTCTTGAATCACGTGCCCAGGCTCATGGGGCAGACCTTGGGCCTGCTTGCCTTCGGCAACGTCGGCCGCTGCACGGCGCGCCGAGCCCGAGCCTTCGGCATGCAGGTGATCGCCTACGACCCGTATGTCAGCGAACTCGCGATCAGCGATGAAGGCGTTGAGCCGGTCTCCTTCTTCGAACTCCTGGAACGGAGTGACTATCTTTCTGTACACGCGCCGCTGAACGCCGAAACCCGTCACCTGCTCGATGCGGCGGCCTTCAGCCGCATGAAGTCATCTGCGGTCATCGTAAACACCGCCCGGGGGCCGATCATTCATGAGGGTGATCTCATCGAGGCTCTGAAGAGCGGTTCCATTGCCGCTGCCGGCCTCGACGTACTTGGGGAAGAACCCCCCGCCCCCGACAATCCGCTCCTGGCGATGGACAACGTCATTGTGACACCCCACGTGGCCTCCGCCACCACCCGTATGCGTCCGGAAACCCGGCGCCGGGTCGGTCGCGAGGTCGCGTTGGTGCTCCGTGGGCGTTGGCCCATGAGCTGCGTCAATCCAACGGTGCTGCCCCGAGTCACCCTAGAACGCTGGCAGCCCTATCCCATGAACCGCGGTCCCAACCGCTGATGCAATCGAAGAAAGGAACCTCGACCATGACCTCGACCATGACCTCGAACAGGAGGAGACTCGTGACTCCGCTGACGGCCCTCCTGCTGTCTGCCCTGCTTGCCGCACCGGCCAGCGCCGATCTCAAGGAAGCGCTGGAAGCTGCCATGGCCTCCGACATCCGCACGGAAGCCGAAGTGGCTCGCGACGGGAACCGCAAGCCCGTCGAAACACTCACCTTCTTCGGCCTTGAAGAAGACATGCGGGTTCTCGAACTGCTACCTGGCGGCGGCTGGTATACGAAACTGCTGGCCCCGGTACTGGCTGAGAACGGTCAGCTCTACGTCAGCATCGGCACCACCAACGTGGGCCGCCTCATCGATGAAGGCACGATCTCCGGCGTTGAGGTGATTGAGGCCGAGGGTGAGTTCAAGCGCAGCGAAACGACACGCCGCTTCTACATCGATGGCCTGAACATCGACGCGGAAGACCTCGACATGGTTCTGACCTTCAGAAACCTCCACAATTTCACGGACGAAGGTCGCGCTGATCTGAACAAGGCCGCCTTCGATGCGCTGAAGTCCGG
>JBCDDI010000358.1:0-4387 GCA_039180365.1 Pseudomonadota bacterium | reverse complement strand
GGTCCACAACCAGCAGGGCAGGGCGGTCCCGCTCTTCTGTGAAAATCCGTACATGCGGTTTGCCCGTGCGGGCCGTTGTTTTCCAGTCGATGGCGCGGATGTCGTCTCCAGGCAGGTAGTCGCGGAGCTCCTCAAAGTTCAGGCCGCGGCCGCGAAGGCGGGACGTATGTCGACCGTTTAAGGCGCTGCGGGACGGCTGCCGCGGCAGAAAACTGAGTCCAGCGGCGGCGCCCCGGAGCGTGCGCAGGTGCTCGAGGGAAACGTGAATGCGCGGATCCAGCATGGTGGTCCTGTCAGGGCAGTGCGACCTGCTCCAGGAGCCGGTCGATTACCTGGTCGGCGCGGATGCTGTCGCCCTGGGCTTCATAGGAGAGCATCAGTCGGTGCCGTAACACGTCGTGAGCGATGGCCCTGACATCCTCCGGGTCCACGAAGCTGCGTCCGGCGAGCCAGGCGTGGGCGCGGCTGCAGCGATCCAGGGCGAGGGAGGCCCGGGGACTGCTGCCTACATCGATCCAGCGATCGAGGTCGCCGTCGAGCCTTGCGGGATCACGAGTGCCCCAGACGAGATCGGCCATATAGCGGAGTACCGCAGGCGTGGTCTGAATCGCAGCGATCTCCTGGCGCGCCTCGAAGATCGCCTGCTGGGGTAATGGCTCTGGTTTCTCTTTAGGCCCCTCCGGCGCGTGCTGCGCCGATTCTTCGCCGCGGACGAGCTCTATGATAGCGACTTCGTCTTCTACCGAGGGGTAGTCAATGTTCACATGCATAAGGAACCGGTCGAGCTGCGCTTCGGGCAAGGGATAAGTGCCTTCCTGCTCGACCGGATTCTGCGTCGCCATAACCATGAACAGTGCCGGCATCCGATGGGTTGTGCCGGCCACGGTCACCTGCCGTTCCTCCATGGCCTCGAGCATGGCGGACTGAACTTTGGCGGGCGCGCGGTTGATCTCATCGCCGAGCACAATATTCGCGAAGATGGGTCCGGGTTCGAAGCGAAACTCGCCGCTGCCATCCTTCTGGTAGAAGACTTCGGTGCCGGTCACGTCGGCCGGAAGGAGGTCGGGTGTGAACTGAATGCGGCTGAAGTCCGCTTCCACGTTGTCTGCCAGAGCTTTGATGGCCCGCGTTTTGGCAAGCCCCGGTAGACCTTCAACGAGCAGGTTGCCGTTGGCGAGGAGGCCGATGACGATCCGCTCCACCACGGCGCTCTGGCCGACGATGGCTGCGTTCATGCGCTCCGTCAGCGTCTGGATTGCGCTGCGGGCGCTCACAGCCTATTCCTTCGCATGATAGACGGCGTCGATCTCATCGAAGCTGTCGACGCCGAAGGCGCTTGCCAGGACGTCAACGGTTCCGGGGCCCAGATCGGGATGGGTCCAGGAACCGGCCGTCAAACCGCCGTCCACGACAATAGCCTGGCCGGTGATGAAGCTCGCTTCATCGCTGGCAAGAAAACAGGCCGTATTGGCGATGTCCTCCGGCTCACCGGCACGAGGTAGGGGCTGCATCATGGCGAGGAGGGGTTTTACTGCTTCGGCATAGTCGACGTTGCCTCCGAGGGCAAGCTGACCGGCGAAAATTGGCGTGGCCGTGCCTCCAGGGCAGATCGCGTTGACGCGTATGTTGTGCTGGCCAAGCTCCGTGGCGACGCTGCGGGTGAGATTAATGACCGCAGCTTTTATAGCGCTGTAGACGTGGGGGCCATAGCCCGCTCCGGTACCAGCGACGCTGGCCGTGGAGAGGATCACGCCGCTGCCCTGGGCCTTCATCAGCGGGGCGGCATGCTTCATGCCCATAACCACACCTTTCAGCATGGCGTCGACGGTGCGCTCGTAGGGCTCGCCCATGTCTGTTGTTTCAATGTCCCCGGAAACGCCGCCGAAGCCCGCGTTGTTGAAGATGACGTCGACGCCGCCGAAGGCTTCCCGGGCCGTTGCCACCATCTTTTCGATTTCTGCTTCGTTGCAGACGTCGACCCCGAGGGCGATGGCCCCTTCGCCAAGCTCACTGGCGAGCTGTTCGGCTTTGTCGTTCTGAATGTCCGCAATCAGCACCCGGGCACCTTCCGCAATAAACTTGCGCGATGTTGCCGCACCGATGCCGCTGCTGCCGCCGGTAATAATTGCCCGTTTGCCGTCGAGTCTGCCCACGCTCTCTCCCCAGATTGAAGCCAAGGACCGCGATACTACCCTGCCGGCGCAAACAGGCGAAGCCACAGGCCAGAGAAAACGGGGCGTCTCGTGAGAGAGCGGCGCCTAAAGATCGTTCCGGATCCGCCGATAAATGGGCTGCCGAACCAGGGAGAGGCCTGTGACTCAACGGACTGAATTGCGCTCGGTGGATCCGAATCCGCCGTCCGGCGTGCAGATGCCGCGCTCGGAATTCCGCCGCATTGTGGATGCGCTCATTGACGGCGTCATCATCATCGATGCCCGAGGCAGCATCATGCGAGCTAACCCCGCGGTGGAGGCGATTCTCGGCTACAGCGAAGAAGATCTCCTCGGAGAAAACGTCTCTATCATCATGACCGACGAGGATCGGCACGCACACGATGGTTACCTCGCTCGCTACGAGCAGTCGGGCAATGCGCGGATCATTGGGGTCGGCCGGGAGGTGAACGGACGCCACAAAGACGGCACGCTGGTGCCCATAGAACTCTCCGTGACGCCGGCCTTCATCAACGACCAGACCATGTATGTGGGTCTGCTGCGGGACATCACGGAGCGACGCGAATATGAAGCGCGCTTTGAGCTCAACAACCGGATTATGCGGGCGGTGAATCAGGCGCTCGGTAATGTCATCAACGAGGGCATGTCCACGCGAGAAGTCTTCGACACCGCACTCGAGGATCTGCTCGATGTCACCCACAGCGAGTACGGTTTTATCGGCGAAATCAAACACCGCGACGACCTGCCCTATCTGCAGACGCACGCCATCACCAACATCGCCTGGAATCATGAGACCCGGAAGTTTTACCGGGATAACGTGGCGAAGGGCCTCGAGTTCACCAACCTGAACACGCTCTTTGGCGTGACCATCCGTTCCGGGCAGCGGGTGATCTCGGATGAGCCGGCAGACGACCACCGCCGCGGTGGCCTGCCGAAAGGTCATCCCCCGTTGAACAGCTATCTGGGTGTGCCCATCTATTCCGGTTCAAAGCTCCTTGGTATGGCGGGCATCGCGAACCGGCGTGGAGGCTACTCGGAGGAACTGGCCGATGAGATCAAACCGCTGCTGAACGCTTTCGGTACGCTCATCGCTGCCCACCAGAGCACGGTTACCCGGATCAAAGCCGAAGAGACGCTCTTCAAAACGCAGCAGCAGCTCAAGCAGATGGCCACCAAGGATCCGGTCACGGGCATCTCTAATCGCTACATGATCGTCCAGGAACTGGAGATGCACTACGAGCGGAGTCTGAAAGGTGATCTCCTTTCCGTGCTGTTCCTCGATGTGGATCACTTCAAGCAGGTGAACGACACACACGGCCATGATGTGGGGGACAAGGTGCTCCGGCACATCGCCGAGATCATCTCCGAAGCGCTGCGCCCGTCCGACTCCGTAGGCCGCTACGGGGGTGAGGAGTTTCTGGTTGGACTGCCAGGTTGCGGCACCATGGACGCCCTGCGTATCGCGGATCGGATCCGAAGGGAAATCGAAGAGGTGCCTTACAGCAGCGATGCGGTCGACGCCCTGTCTCTGTCTGCGAGCATCGGCGTTGCCGGTGTCTCAGAGCGGCCTCAGGATCTTGAGGAACTTATCCGCTTTGCCGACGAAGCCGTCTACGCGGCGAAGGAGAAAGGGCGCAATTGCGTAGTCGCCTACGAACGTAAGATCTGATCGGTGCGTTCGCCGATGCAGAGCCCGAACCAGCCTTTGTCAGTCGCTTAACTTCAGCGGCGCCCAGTCAACGGTTTCGAGCGCGGCGAGTATGCCCCGTGCACGCTCGGCGCCGACCTCAGGATGCGCGGCGCGTACGCGCAGGGCCCGCTCATCCGCGGGATCCTCGAGCATGGTCAGATCCCCCATCTCCGTGTGCTTGAGCATATGCCGGCGCATGGTTTCCAGGGGCGCGTTGCTGCTGCGAGCCAGCTCACTGGCCGTAACTCCATCGCCGTTTTCAGTCGCCTGCTGGATCAGCAGGGCAGTCTTGAAACCGCGGAAACGCATGGAGTGCTGATAGGCGCTGCCGTAGGGAGACAACACTTCTATGAGGGCCCCGGTGGTGGCCCGACTGAAAGGACGGAGCGGATGCTGGAACGGCACAAAGTCATGGCCGCTGAAATCTACGACTTGCGTCCACCTTCCCTCGCCGAAGATCCGCCCCGTCCTTTCAGTCGCGCCACCACCGGGGCCCTCATAGAAGTGTTGTCTCCCTACGGCAGCG
>JBCDDI010000357.1:0-4388 GCA_039180365.1 Pseudomonadota bacterium | reverse complement strand
GACCTTTCTGGATCACGGCGAGGGAGACGCGGTTGTAACCCTGACTGGTGCAGGTAGACATGACCTTACGGATCACGTCGAAGGGAATGGAGCGGTCGGCAAGTAGCGTGATCTCCTGGCTGCCAGCCACATGTTGGGTGCTGGAACCGATGATCCGCTCTTCAAGCAGCGCCAGTCGGTCGATGATCGGCCCAACTTCTCCGGCTCCCATGCTGGCAATCGATTCCACGGTGGCAACCGGTTCGCCCTGAACGGTTACCTGCTCTTTACCGATAAAGATGACCACGGTTTCCCGGGGTTTGACCTCAACCGTCGACTCAGGGAGCACCATCTCTTTCGGCGTCTCAAGCACCTCCGGGGTGCCAGAGTTCACAAGCAGGAAGAACACCAGGATGGTGAACACGTCCATGAGCGACGTCAGGTTCATCTTGCCGATGCGAACCTTGTTGCGCGTCATGCGCTTCATACGCCGCGTGGTTTTCATGGCGCCTCCCCTACGGAAATCTGCGGGAACAGCGCAAGCTGGGTGTAGGCTTCGCCTTCATCGTCCGCTTCAACGGCGGGAATCTGCACGCTGCGAACCACATCCATGACCTGAATCAGATAGTCATAGGGAATCGTCGGTTCGAGGAGGACCGACGCATTTTCCTTGGCGGGATAGTCCTCTTTCAGGGACATCACGTAGCCGGACAGTTTTTCCAGGTCGTATTCGCCTTCCTTCTTCGGCAGCGATGCAATGACCGCTTTGCCGTTGCCGATCTCGAGGCCGCTTTCCCGCACAATCACTTCGAGGCGGAACTCCTCGGCCTGACCGGCGCCGCTGCCGCTGTTGGAAGGCAGATTGAGCTCAACGATGGCGATACGCGAGAACACGGCGGTGATGAGCAGGAACGGCACGAGAACCACCATGAGATTCAGGAACGTGGTCACGTCCAGCTCGTTCGGCTGCTCCTTCGAACGCCGTCGATAATGATGCTTCCGGGCCATAGTCTGTCCCCGACCGTTATCTGATCAGGCAGCCACGTCTATCTGACGGCGCGCACGGGAAGTAATCACGCTCAACGCCTTCACGGAAGCCATCTCCAGACCATCAACAATTTCGTTGGTCTTGGTTGTGAGAATAGCGTGCACGATCAGCAGCGGAATACCCACCATGAGGCCGAAGGCCGTGGTGTTCATGGCTACGGAGATACTCGCTGAGAGCAGGTCGGCCTTCTCTGCAGGATTGGCGTTCGCGACGGCCGTGAACGCAGAGATCAGACCCATAATCGTGCCAAGAAGCCCGAGCAGCGTGGCGATATTGGAAGCAAGCGCCACATAAGGCGTGCGCTTTTCGAGCTGCGGAATGACTTCCGTCATGCCCTCCTCCATGGCGATCTCGACGTCTTCCCGACGGCGAACGGCGCCCTGCAGGGCCAGACCCAGACCCAGGATCCGGGCCATGATCGATTCTTCTTCCTGAGCCAGCTCACGCGCCTTATCGAAGTCGCCCTGATTCAGCAGAGGCTGCAGTACGCTCCAGGCAGCATCGTTTTTCTGCGTAATCGCGGAAAGCGTCATATAGCGCTCAACGGCGATCGCAGTGCCGACAGCAAACACCACAAGGATGGGATACATGAAAATCCCGCCCGTGGCGAAAAATGCGATGATTGAATAGATTACATCCATGACAAGTTCCTCGACGAACAACACGGGCGTCGGGGAGTAGTCCCTTACAAGCCCTCACAAAAAGCTTATTTCCTGAAAGGCGGAGCGGCAGTGATCAACTGCACGTTTCCCGGTGCGGACGGTCAGTTGTCCTCAGGCTTGAGATCGGGCGCACCCTGCGGCTGCCCGGCAGGTGAACCCGTTCTCAGGTGGTAGTAGGAGAGTTCCCGGCTGAACACGTCCCGATCGATGGGCATGGGCCGATTGCTCAGGCTTTCCACAACGCCAATACCGTCGCCGATCTGTGAACTTTTCCACGGCACCAGCACGAGCGCCTTGGGTGCCTCGTTGTTGCCAAGCACCGACATACCGGAAAGGGTTTTCGCACCGGCAGCCTCTTCCGCTGGAACTTCTTCTGCAGGCCCTTCTGCCCCCAGGGCAGGGACCGACAGCACAAACAGCAGCGGGACCAGCCAGCACAGACGCATCACTGCGATTCCTCCACGCCGAGCCGATTACTGAGATCGGCAATCCAGATAGTGACCTGCGGATCGTCCGTGACGATGTCCGCATAGGCCCGATAGTTTTCGAGAGCGCAGCTGAGATCGGCCAGATAGAGGTCGCAAAGGACACCCAGATTCAGCAGCGCATAGTGAAACCCGGGATGAATGGCGAGGGCCCGCTCATAGCTTTCCCGCGCCGCCGGAAAGCGGCCGGTCTTCCGCAGCAGAATGCCCATTTCGTTCAGCGCCACCGGATGATTCGGTGCCAGCGTCAGCGCCTTCCGTAGCGCAGCCTCTGCTTCGTCGTAACGCTCAAGGCGCATGTGCGCAACGCCAAGATCAATATGTGGAATCGTGACCTCCGGCGCCCTTTCCGTGACTTCCAGCAGCAGCTCAATGCCCGCTTCTGTCTGCTCACCCTGCAGGAGCGTAATCGCCCGCTGATAGTCCCGTCGCACATCGCTGTCGATGCGGACAACTTCGGACATGGTGAAGCCATAGACGCCATCCTGCTCAAGCGTTGGCGCTCGAGTTGGGGTGCGGGCCGCAGCCTCACGCTCAGGTCGCGGCGCATCCGGTGCGCTCGCACAGCCGAACAGCATGATTGGCAGTACCAGACTCAGGAAGGCGCCTTTAATGGACATCAGTCACTCCCGCTAGGTCTCGGCCGGTCACCGGCTTCGCTTCCGGCTCTGTGGAGGACAGCTCACTCCCCTCAAGCTCTGCTGGGGTGTCAGGCGTGAGCGGTGAGCGATAGGCGTACTGATCGATGGTGCCTACCAGACCGCTGCTGATTTCGTACTTGGCGTAGCGGCCCGGCATGAGTTCCGCGAGCACCTCGAGGCTTTGCTCCACCCATTCATTGAGAATGCCTCGACGCATAAGCTCGATGTTCTCCTGATGCACGGCGATGGATTGCTCCTCAAAAGGGAAGGCCTCTTCCTCGATCACCATCTCGTAGGCAGCCAGATCCGCACCGCTCAAACCGGCCGGTCGTTCCGACTCGACGAGCGCATCGCTGAACTCGCCATAGATTTCCGCCAGGTAGAAGGTCGCGGCGGCAGTGACCTCGCCAACCTCATAAGTAACAAGTGCCTCGAAGGCCGTCAGGGCGACGTCCATGCGCCGCTTCTTTTCCGCAAGGCTGTCTTCGAAGGGCTGCGTTAACGCGAGCCCCTGGAAATCTTCATAGAGGGGCTTGGTCAGCGTCAGCGCGCTGGTCGCCGCAAGGAAGCGCGTGCGATCCGTGCGGGCGGCCCCAGCACCGGCATCCAACTCAACGATGGCATTCAGCTGCGCCAGATAGTCTGCATCGCGGTCGCGACTCTGATAAATCTCGGCCACTTTGAAGCGGATCTCTGCCGCCATCTCCAGCGGCTCCGGAAACTCATCGATGTACTGCTCGTAAATACGCAGCGCTTCATCTTCGTTCGTGGCCTGCTCGTAGAGATCGCCCGCCACAAGGATGGCTTCCTGGCGCAGGGCCGGATCCTCAGACTCCGCCGCCACCAGCTCATACTCAGATGCCGAGCGGGCGAACTCTCCGGCGTTCTCATAAACAACCGCAAGCTGCATGGTCGCCTCGGCTCTGAGTTCATGCTCCGGGAAGGTACTTCGGAAGGCCTCAAGCACCTCGGCGGCATCGAGCCAGCGCTCAAGGGTGATGAGCGCCGCTGCCGCGTCATATTCCGCTGCCGGTCGAATTTCTGCCGTGGGCGCCTGTGTTTTCACGCGCAGGAAGTGATCGGCAGCGGCGGCATAGTCTTCAAGGAGGCGGGCCTGCTCACCCTGCTTATAAATCGCGGCTGCCAGATTCTCGACGACCTCCTGGCGGTCTTCTGCGTCCGGCTCTGTGAGAGCGAGGACTTCGCCGTAGCCCGCTTCCGCATCGGGATAGCTGTTTGTATCAAAGGACGCGTGGGCAAC
Organism: Pseudomonadota bacterium; assembly: GCA_039180365.1. Taxonomy (GTDB): domain Bacteria; phylum Pseudomonadota; class Gammaproteobacteria; order Pseudomonadales; family Azotimanducaceae; genus SZUA-309. The sequence continues at coordinate 312 of JBCDDI010000357.1, read as the reverse complement.
CACCATCCAGGCATTCCGCCTGAGCGGCAGCTCCGCCCCAGGGTAGCTCTCAAGCAACCAGCGCCCGGCGTGGATGGCACGCTCATAGTCCTGCATGGCGTAGAGGTCTTCCGTAGCAGCACCGAGCACCGTGTCGGCGTTCTCATGATCCGGGAAGGTCTCAGCGAAGCGCAGCGAGCTGTCCACGGTGGCGAGTTTTACGCCCGGTACCTCAGCACCGTCGGCAGTCTCCAGGTGCTGACGATGGGCGTAGATGGCCGCATAGCCGGCTTCGGCCGCCTGCTCATGAGTCGGATAGTCGTAAGCCGTGCG
>JBCDDI010000356.1:0-4390 GCA_039180365.1 Pseudomonadota bacterium | reverse complement strand
TTGAAGAGATTATTACCGAGGCCGCCGTAGGCCTGGCGCCCGAGACCAACGCCGAGGGCCGCGGCGAGCGCGGCGAAAGCCCAGGCGCCCGGTGGCAGGGCGGCGGCAATGATGAGGCAGGTCACCAGCGTCGTCGCATCGAGCGCCGAGTAGTGGCGCGGCACGGCCCTGCCCCGCAAAGCCTCGCAGCCGCGCTCCGTCAGCACCCCGGCGGTCACGGCCGCCAGCACGTTCAGGGCAACGCCGATGATATCGAGAAGCAGGCCCTGGAGCAGAAGCCCTGGAGCCAGGCACAGGGCCACCATCGTCATGATGCTGCGCGTGTCGCGACCGCTCAGATCGATCATCTTTTCAACCCGGCGAGGCGGGCCGCGCGACGTGCCTTTGCCGCTTCTTCCGCCCTTGCGAGCCGGTTTATGCGTTCATCGTAGTAGAGCCGCGCCCGTTCGGCGGCCGCCGCGGCGGCCTGTTCTCGAGCCCTTTCTGAGCGGGCCTCTTTGAAAGTGCCAACGAGATCGAGACCGCTCGGGCAGGCCGGATTGCAGAGTCCGCACTCAATACAGTCGTCGAGACCGGCGGCGACGGCTTCCTCGAGATCGCCTTCACGGCTCACCCACCAGAGTCGCTCGACCGGGAGCGCCTCGGGGCAGACCGGCTCGCAGCGGCCACAGCGGATGCAGCCGGCGGTCTCCCCGTCTGTGGCGAGCTGCACCACGGGCAACAGCGCCGAGGTCGAGGCATCCAGCGGGATCAGATCAATGCAGTCGACGGGACAGGGCGGCAGGCAGAGCTCGCAGCCCGTGCAGCGATCTTCTAACACCGTGTGCAGGAACTTCGGTGCGCCAACGATCGCGTCCACGGGGCAGGCTTCCACGCAGAGAAAGCAGCCGATGCAGCGGTTCTCATCGATCCGGGCTAACACCGGCTCGGCTTTCGGCAGTGCCGGCCCCGGATCCCGGCTGAGGAGCTGAGCGAGCTTCTGCTGGGTTTCGACGCCGCCAGGGGGGCAGAGATCGAGCGGCGCGCCGGCGACCACGGCCTCGGCGTAGGGGCGACAGCCCGGGTAGCCACACTGGGCGCACTGGGTTTGCGGGAGCACGGCATCAACGGCCGCAGCCACCGCATCGTCGTCTGGCGCATAGCGCCGTCGAGCCAGAGCCAGGAGTACGGCCAGGCCGCCGGCGAGGCCGGCGAGGACAAAAAGTTCTGCCCCGGCCACGGCGTTCAGTCCGCGAAGCCGGCAAAGCCCATGAACGCCAGGGCCATGATGCCGGCAGTGAGCAGCGTCACCGGCGCACCGGCAAAGGCCGCGGGCACGCTGGCGTGCGTGAGCCGTTCCCGGAGGGCTGAGAAGAGCACCATTACCAGGGTGAAACCGGCAGCGGCGCCCACTGCGTAAACCAGCGTTTCTGCGAAGGTCAGCTGCTGTGAGAGCGCCAGCAGGGCGACCCCGAGCACGGCACAGTTGGAGGTGATCAGCGGCAGGTAGATGCCCATGACCTGATGCAGCATTGGGCTCGCGCTCGCGAGGTAAAGCTCCGTGAGCTGCACGGTGCCGGCGATCACCACGATAAAGGCAATGATGCGCAGGTAGACAAGGTCCAAAGGCACAAGCAGGAAGTGATAAATCAGCCAGCTGGCGGCCGCGGCGAGGGTCAACACGAAGGTGGTAGCCAGGCCCATGGCCGCCGCCGTGTCGTAGCGACCGCTGGCTCCGATGAAGGGGCACAGGCCCAGGAACTGGGCCAGCACGAAGTTGTTAACCAGCAGGGCGCCGACGAGAAGAAGGGCCAGGTCCGCCATGGAAACGCGCGTCAGCGCACGATCATGCCCGGCTCGGCGCCGCTGTCGGGCCGAACCAAGAAGATCTCCGAACCTCCGGGTCCGGCGGCAAGCACCATGCCTTCCGAGGTGCCGAAGCGCATCTTGCGCGGCGCAAGATTAGCGACCACCACCGTCAGCTGGCCAACGAGCGAGTCCGGATCATAGGCGGCCTTAATCCCTGAGAAGACTGTGCGCTGTTCGTCGCCGAGATCGAGGGTCAGCTCCAGGAGCTTGTCGGCACCCTCTACCGCCTTTGCGGCTGTGATTTTTGCGACTTTCAGTTCGACCTTGGCGAAGTCGTCGATGCTGATGTGACTTTCGGCCTCGGAGTCGGTGCTGTTTGCGCTGGCCTGCTTGTCATCTTTGGCTGCCTCTCCCGCATCAGCGTCAGGCACTCGGGATGCCTCGATGATCGCGTCGAGGGTTTTCCGCTCGAGGCGAGCGAAGAGCGGTTTGAAGGCATTGATCTGATGGTCAGTCAGCGGACTTTCCAGGTCAGCCCAGCTGAGCGGCTCGACGTTCAGAAAAGCTTCCGCGTCTGCTGCCATCTTCGGCAGGATCGGCTTCAGATAAACCATGATGGCGCGGAACAGATTTAGCCCCTGACTGCAGACGGCCTGCACCCGATCGCGCTGTCCTTCTTCCTTGATCAGCTGCCAGGGCGCGTGCTGAGCAATGTACTGATTCGCCAGGTCCGCGAGCCGGGTGATCTCGCGCACGGCTTTGGAAACATCGTCTGCTTCAAAGTGCTCGGCGATGGTATCCGCTGCACCGGTTACTTCCCGCCAGAGCGCCTCGTCATCGAGGCTTGCGGCTAGCCTGCCGTCGAACTGCTTGTTAATGAAGCCCGCACAGCGGCTGGCGATGTTCACCACCTTGCCGACGAGGTCTGAGTTCACCCGCTGTACGAAGTCGTCGAGGTTGATGTCCATGTCGTCGACGGTGCCCGAGAGCTTGGTCGCGTAGTAGTAGCGCAGGTATTCGGGCTCGAGATGTTCGAGATAGGTGGCCGCGTTGATAAAGGTGCCCCGGGACTTCGACATGCGCGTGCCGTCGACGGTAATGAACCCGTGCGTGTGAATGCGTGTCGGCGTGCGGAAGTCGGCGCCGTCGAGGACGGATGGCCAGAACAGGGCGTGGAAGTTGATGATGTCCTTGCCGATGAAGTGGTGCACTTCCGTGGAGGCGCCTTTCGACCAGAACTCATCGAAGCTCACCTCGTTGTGCTGATCCGCATAGTTTCTGAAGCTCGCCATGTAGCCAACCGGCGCATCCATCCAGACATAGAAGTACTTGTCCGTGGTGCCCGGGATCAGGAAACCGAAATAGGGGGCGTCCCGGGAGATATCCCAGGGCTTGAGGCCAGATTCCAGCCACTCGCCGAGCTTGTTCGCGACTTCCGGCTGCACCGTGCCGCTGGCCAGCCATTCTTTGAGGAAGTCCGTGTACTGGGGCAGATCGAAGAAGTAGTGCTCGGACTCGCGGACCACGGGTGTAGCGCCTGACAGCGTTGAGCGCGGATTCTTCAGCTCCATGGCATCGTAGGTGGCGCTGCAGTTGTCGCAGTTATCGCCGGGTTGATCCGGCGCGCCGCAGTTTGGACACTCGCCGCGCACGAAGCGGTCGGCGAGAAACAGCTGCCGCTCCGGGTCATAGAGCTGCTTCACCTGGTCCGTGAAGATGAGGTCCTTGGCGCGCAGCCGCTCGAAGATCAGCTCCGAGTACTCACGATTTTCCTCCGAATGGGTGGAGTAGTAGTTGTCGTGGCTGATCAGGAAGCCTTCGAAGTCCTTCGCGTGCTCCTGGCGGATTGTCTCGATGAGGGCTTCCGGCTCCATGCCGCGCTCTTCCGCCATGAGCATGGTCGCCGTGCCGTGCGTATCGTCGGCGCAGACGTAAATCACCTGGTGGCCGCGCATGCGCTGGAAACGTACCCAGATATCGGTCTGTACGTGTTCCAGGAGATGGCCCAGATGAATGGCGCCGTTGATGTAAGGCAGCGCGCTGGTGACCAGAATACGGCGTGACATGGGGATGGTCGGAGGTGAAAAAAACGCGACTATACCGGCAACTCACCTATAATGCGCGGCCCTGAAAGGCACGGAAAACGGTCGTATTCATGCGTGTTGAGGCATTTCCCGATCCCTGCCTGGGCACTCCCTGGGGAGAGCTCGGCGCACGGATCCTCTCGAGCGGCAATCAGATCTCTGTGACCCTCGGCTACCCGGCGGCAGCGGAGCGTGACAGCTATGCAGCTGCCCTCGCCGAGTTCCTCGAGGTCGATGCCGTGGACCTCGATCTCAACTTCAGCCCGCCGACCAGCCGCGGCATTAATCAGGTTAAACACATCATTGCCGTTGCCTCGGCGAAGGGCGGAGTCGGCAAATCAACGACGGCCGTGAATTTGGCCCTGGCCCTGTCGGCGGAAGGCGCCAAGGTCGGGCTCCTCGATGCGGACATCTACGGTCCGAGCCAGGGGATGATGCTGGGGGTACCGGAAGGCCGCCGGCCGGAAACGAAAGACGGCAAGACCTTTCTGCCGATCCGCGCGCACGGCATCCAGGCG
>JBCDDI010000355.1:0-4397 GCA_039180365.1 Pseudomonadota bacterium | reverse complement strand
GCGCCCGCTCGGGAATGATGGCGGCGTGCGTCTCAAAATCGACGATGGCGTCCTCGGTACCGCCGATCATGAGGAAGGGAGCCGCGCTCGTCGTGAAGAAGCGTCGGGTGAACATGGCGGCGGGTCCGGCGATGGAAACCACGGCACGAATCCGTTCATCGTGCCAGCGGGGATGATAGCCGGCGAGGGTTGAGGTAAGACCCCCAAGGGAGAGACCGGCCACACCGATCCGAACTGAATCCACCGTGCCGGGGAAGGGTTTGTCCTCCCCTTCAAGAGCCAGCACGCTGTCGATAAGGAAGCTGACGTCTCCCGGTTGATTCACAACGTCAGCGGGATTTGGTCCGCCCGGGGCCTCTCCGTTAGACAGCGGATAGTCGGCGGCGGCCACCACATAACCCCGAGCAGCCAGGGCCTCCGCGAGATAGCGACCGCCCCCGCGATTAGACATGAAGCCGTGGCTGTAGATGATCAGGGGACTGCCGCCAGGTACCTCTGCCTCCGGATACCAGAGCGCGGTGACCAGGGTGCGACCTGGTGCCCCCGCATAGTCCCCGTTGGCAGCCGTCGGCCGACTGTTATCAACGAACGTCATGTCACGCTGCCCCACAGCATAGGGGCCCTGCGCAAGCGCGGCTGCGCTGGCGGAATCCGCCGGTGGACCTTCCGGTCCCGTAACCTGGTAGGTGATGCCTAAGGCTACCACGCCGATAACGAAAATGGCCGCCAGGCCCAGACCAAGCTTCTTCAGTAGAGTCAAAGCACTTCCCTCTCAAGTCTTCTGCCGGTTGCCGAGCGGAGCGATCCGATGACCGACCAGGCAACTTACCTATCTTGGTCTAGAATCAACGGCCTTGCCACGGACCGACGGATCCCGCCATGAGCAATCAGCCCCTCGCCGGACTCCGCGTCATCGATCTGACGCAGATCTACCAGGGTCCCTACGCAGCCTTTCTCATGGCCGGTGCCGGCGCCCAGGTGATTAAGGTTGAGCCGCCGGGGGGAGAACGGCTCCGAGGACGAGGCGGCGCCCATACCCCCCTGTCCTTCGTGATGCTGAACTCGAACAAGCAGAGCATCACCCTGAATCTGAAAGCAGAACGTGGCAAGGACCTGCTGAAAACGCTGGTGAAAGACGCCGACGTGCTCCTCGAGAACTACGCGCCCGGCGTGATGGACGGCCTCGGGCTCGGGTGGGAGGTACTCCACGCGCTCAACCCGAAGCTGATCTATGGCTCTGGAACCGGCTACGGCCTCTCCGGCCCTGATCGGGATCAGCTGGCCATGGACCATACGATCCAGGCGGCCAGCGGCGTTATGAGTATGACCGGCGATCCCGATCGACCGCCGGCACGAGCCGGCGGAGCACCAAGCGACATCATGGGCGGCGTGCACATGTACGCCGGGGTCATGACAGCCCTGGTTGGCCGGGCGACCACAGGGATCGGCACCCGGGTGGAGGTTTCCATGCTCGAAGCCATGTACTTCACCCTCTGCTCGGAGTTTGCCGCTTACCATGCGAGCGGCGAACTGCCGGAACGGGCGAGCGGCCGTTCACCGGCCGGTGCCGCTCCCTATGGCCGCTATTGCTGCCAGGACGATGGCTGGATCGCCATAATCTGCGTGGCTGAGAGCCACTGGCAGAGCATCTGCCGGGTGATCGGAAAAGCGGAGCTGGCTGCAGACGCCAACTTCGCGGCAGCCCACCTGCGGAAGAAACGTCAGGCGGAAATCGACGCCTTCATCGAAGCGTGGAGCACAACCCTGCCAAGGGATGAGGCCTTCGCGGCGTTACGCGAAGCGAAGGTGCCGGTGGCGCCGGTGCGTAATCTGGAGGAAGTGCGCAGCGACCCACATCTGCACGCCCGAGGCATGCTGACGCGCATGCAGCATCCGGAGCTGGGTGAGGTGGTGCTGCCTTCAAGCCCGATACGATACTCAGAGTACGGCGATCACGAGGTGACGTTTTTCCCTGAGCCAGGGGCTGACAACCATCAGATCTATGCTGACCTGATCGGGTTGAACGAAGGAGAACTTTTAAAGCTGGCTGCAGACGGCGTCATCTGACGCCGTCGCGGGCTTCAGGATTCAGGCGAGAATCGCGCTCAGCGTGCTCATGCCAAGGAAAATGGCGGTGCAGGCGGTCATGATAGAAGCGGTACCGAGGACGACAGAACGAACGGGGCATTCCAACCACATACTGCGTTACTCCATGTGGGATTATCGGGGGGTTAAGGGCTCTCACGAGCCGCTTCCGGGCATCCCCGAAAGCGCGCGCATTCTCCCACGCAACCCCCTTTGGAAAAAACAGGCTGAGGCTGAGCAACCCTTCGGTTATGCCGATGCTTCGAGGTCAGGCAGCCGCCGTAACGAGCCGCTCCAGTTCGCCCATACGGGCCGTCACCCGCTCCGGCTTCTGCGAACCGAGCTGGACCACCAGGCGATCGACCCCCATGGCGGCGTAAGCCGCCAGATCCTCGTCTGTCGTTGTCTGCGGCGTGACGACAATCTCGAAGCCGTCGCGGCTGCGCCCGGCCTTCGCCAGCGCCTCATCAAGCTGAGTGAGAATCGTCGCCGTGGTTGCAGTATCCAGGGCAAAGCCGTACCAACCGCTGCCGAACTCGGCGGCTCGGCGCAGGGAGCGTTTACCGTGGCCGCCGACAATGATGGGCAGATGCGGTTTCTGCACGGGTTTCGGATCCATGCGACAGGGCGCCAGCTGCACATGCTCGCCCTCGAAGGAAGCGACCGGCTGAGTCCAGAGATTGATCATCGTCTGCAGAAACTCATCGCAGCGAGCCCCGCGATCCTCCCAGCCGTAGCCACAGGCAAGCACCTCCTCCTTACACCAGCCAACGCCGATCCCGAAGTCCATGCGCCCGCCGCTGAGCCAATCGAGGGTCGCAAACTCCTTAGCGGTGTAAACGGGGTTCCGTTGCGGCACCAGCGCAATCCCTGTGCCGAGGCGTACGGTACTGGTCACCCCGGCCAGCAGCCCGAAGGTCGCCACCGTATCCAACATGCCGCCGCCCTCCGGCACGGGTATCCGCCCATCCGCCGACCCCGGGTAGGGGAATTCCATCTCATCGAACAGCACCACGTGCTCACCCATCCAGATCGAATCGATACCGGCCGCTTCCGCCTGCTGGCCGAATTCCCGAATCATCTCCGGGGTACCGTAGGGCGACATGAAGGTCGCAAATACGCCGATTTTCATTGCTCTCTCCCGTTCAAGAGTTTGATTTACCGTACTTCAGTTTTTACTTAGGACATCTCTTGTTAAGACATCGTGGACAATCTCACCACCGACAACGGTCATGAGCGCCTCCCCTTCCAGGAGCGCGGCAGGATCTTCGGATGCGGTGACAAAGGGATCGATGGACAGGACGGTCAGATCGGCCCACTTACCGGCCTCAATGGTGCCGGTGAGCGCCTCCTTCCCGGAAGCTCGTGCCGGCCATACCGTGTAGGCACGCAGGGCCTCTTCGACGCTGACAGCCTGATCAACATACCAGCCGCCTTCCGGATTTCCGTCTCGATCCGTGCGCCGAATCGCCGAGTGAAGGCCGTAGAAGATATCGAAGTCCGTCCCTGCGAGGTCCGAATTGAAGATCAGCAGGACCCCGGCCTGGCGCAGGCTGCGCCAGGCGTAGCCGCCGCGAATGCGCTTTGGACCAAGGCGGGCTTCGGCCCAGGGGCTGTCCTCCACCGCATGCCCGGGCTGCATGGATGCAACGAGTCCGAGGCGGCCGAAGCGCTCGAAGTCGCCGGGCGCCACAACCTGTGCGTGCTCGATGCGGTGTCGCAGCGGCGCCTGGTCAGCCGCACCAGATACCCGTTCGAAGTAGTTGAGGACCTCTCGGTTACCGGCATCACCAATGGCGTGTACGCCAACCTGAAAGCCGCGTTCGATGGCTGCGGTGACCAGATCTTCCGGGAACCCGTATTCATCACCGGACACGCCTCGATGACCGGGCTGATCCGAGTAATCGGCCAGGAGCTTTGCACCCCGGGAGCCGAGCGATCCATCGTAGTAGGCCTTCACCGCACGCACCCAGAGGCGCCGAGCATCAGCGGGGCTTGGCCCTCGCTCAATCCAGCGCTCCATCAGCTCGCGGTTCTCCGGTCTGGCCGCGAGCATCACCTAGACGCGCACGGGCAGCGCATTCTCCGCGGCCAGAGCTTCGTAGGCGGGCATATAGTCCGCATAAACACCGGCGTGGTGCGCGGCAACGTAGCCGCCGGCCGCAATAGCATCGAGCCCATAGCGGGTCTCGAACAGAAGAAGCGGAGACTCCGCTATGGGCTCGATGCCATTGCGGCCGGCGGCTACGTTGCCGCGCACCACGCCGGCGTCTATGCGGACTATATGCCCGCCTACGAAGCCCTGGCCGCGG
>JBCDDI010000354.1:0-4402 GCA_039180365.1 Pseudomonadota bacterium | reverse complement strand
CCTCTCGGAGCTCTTTGTGGTGGCCAACATCCCGGAGAACCTCCTGGCCACGGCGACTCCTGAGCGGGTTCGGCGCCTCGAGGCGGAGTTCCCCTTTGCGCCGGGCGAACGCTTCGAGCTCACCTTCCGGGAAAGTCGCGGCGAGTCGAACGCCGTTGCACAGACTTTCGAGATTACCTTCACCATGCCCCGACCCGCGGACTGGAACGTGCTGCCCGGCATGACGGCAACGGTGATCGTTGAACTCGAGGCCACCCTCGCCCGGGAGCGCATCCAGATTCCGACCTCCGCGCTCGTCGCCGATCCGGAAAAAAACTACTTCGTCTGGAAATTTGATCCGGAGAGCCAGCTCGTCAGCCGCCAGGCTGTCGCGATAGGCCCGGCCACCGGCGAGGGCATCAGCGTGCTGAGCGGCCTTGCCCCCGGCGACCTGATCGTCGCGAGTGGGGCGGCGCATCTGCAACCCGGTATGCGCGTGCGCATGCTTGGCCAGCCCACCGGCACACTCTGAGGCCAGGACCATGGGAAACATCGCCACAGCTTCCATTGAGCGACCGCTCTACACCTGGCTGCTCATCGCCGCCTGCTTTTTCGGCGGCTGGTATGGCATCGAGACCGTCGGCCGCCTTGAAGACCCGAAGTTTCCGATCAAGAACGCCTTCATCATCACCCCCTACCCCGGCGCCTCGGCCCTCGAAGTTGAGCAGGAGGTCACGGACGTCATCGAGGCCGCCATCCAGGAGCTGCCGTACCTCGACGTCCTCACCTCGAAGTCACTGCCCGGCCGCTCAGAGGTACAGGTGGAACTCATGGAGATCTACGGCGAGAACGACGTGCCGCAGATCTGGGACGAAATGCGCCGGCGCGTTGCGGAAGCGGCTCAACGGCTGCCACCCGGGACCCATACACCGCTCGTGGAAGACGACTACGGCGACGTTTACGGCATCCTCTACGCCATTGAAGCCTCCGGCTATCGGGAAGCGGAAATCGACGACATGTCGAAGTTTCTCTCAAGCCGCCTGAAGCAGGTGCCCGGCGTTGCCAAAGTGCGCACCGCAGGAGAGCCGCAGGAGGCCGTGCACGTGGAACTCGACCACGAAACCCTGGTAGGCCTCGGGCTGCCAGTGGACGCGGTCTTCGCAAGCATTGGTGCTGAAAATCGCGTCGTCGCGGCCGGGTCCGTGGCGTACGGCGACCGGCGCCTGCGCGTTGCTCCGGAGTTGGCCTTCGACAGCGTCTCCGCCATTGCCGACATGCGCATCGGCAGACCGGGTTCGAACGAGATCATCCGCCTCGGCGACGTGGCCCGCATCAGCCGGAGTGCGGTAGAGGTGCCGCCGCACATCATTCATCACAACGGCGTCGCAGTGTTTACGCTCGGCGTCTCCGTTACGGACGGGCAGAACGTCGTTGACGTTGGCGAGCGCGTTGATGCGCGCCTGGCCGAGCTCATGGGTGAACTACCGGTGGGTGTGGAAGCCATACCCATCTATCGCCAGCAAGACGTCGTGCGCACGGCCATCAATGAGTTCCTGAAAAATCTCATGCTGTCCGTCGCCACGGTGGTTGGGGCCCTGTGTCTCTTCATGGGCTGGCGCGCGGGGACCGTTGTCGGCAGCGTGTTGCTGCTGACCGTGCTCGGCACTATCGCGCTCATGGCGTTCCTCGGCATTGAGCTGCAGCGCATCTCCCTCGGCGCACTGATGATTGCCATGGGCATGCTCGTCGACAACGCGATCGTCGTCGCGGATGGCATGGTCGTTGGCGTGCAGCGCGGCATGACGCCGAAAGCCGCCGCCGCCCGGGCTGTGGGGCGAACCCAGTTCCCGCTCCTCGGGGCAACGGTCATCGGGCTCCTTGCCTTTGCGCCCATTGGTCTTTCCGATGACAACTCCGGTTATTTTCTGCGCTCCCTCTTTCAGGTGGTTGCCCTGTCGCTGCTGTTAAGTTGGGTGCTGGCGATTACCGTTGTCCCACTGCTCGGCTCAAAGCTGCTGCGTCCCATGGCGGAGGTGAGCGACAGTCTCTATAGCGGCTGGGCCTATCGGCCTTACCGCGCGCTCGTTCGTTTTGGCCTGCGTCGCGCGTGGCTCGCCAGCGTGATCATCGTCGCGATCACCGGCGCCTGCCTCTGGGGATTCAGTTTCGTGAAGCAGGGTTTCTTCCCCGGGAACAATACGCCGCTCCTCTACGTCGACTATTTTCTGCCTCAAGGTACGGACATTCAGGCCACGGCCGCCGAAATCACCACGCTCGAGACCGCGCTGCTCGAGGATGAGGACATCACCGACGTCACCAGTTTTATCGGGCGCGGCATGACCCGCTTTGCCGCCACCATGCGACCCGAGCAGCCGAATCCAGCCATGGCGCAGCTTGTGGTGCGGGTTTCGGACGCAACGCTCCTGAACGCCGCCGTCGGCCGCGTCGAGACGCTGCTCGGCGAGCTCGTTCCACATGCTGAGTACATGGTCTACCGCAGCGAGTTCACCCCCAGCGGCAACTCGAAGATCGAAGCCCGTTTCAGCGGCCCGGATCCGATAGTGCTCCGTCGCCTCGCGGACGCCGCGCTGGCCGTGTACCTGAACCATGATCTGGTGGACCGGAAAACAGACTGGCGGCAGCGGGAGCTGCAGATCGTGCCAACCTTCGACGAGGAACGGGCCCGCCGCGCCGGTATCACCCGGGCCGATGTGTATCAGTCACTGGCCTTCGCCACCCACGGTGTGCAGATTGGCCTGTTCCGGGACCGGGACAAGCTTCTACCGATCATCAGCCGCGCGCCTCGGGAAGAGCGCAATGACATTCAAACCCTGCCGGATCGGCTCGTCTGGAGCCCGACACAGGGTGAACATATTCCCATGTCGCAGGTTGTCAGTCGCTTCGACCTGCGACCGGAAGACAACCGCATTCTGCGTCGACAGCGCATCAGAACCCTCACCGCCCAGGCCAACGCGCCCGACGGCCACAACGTCACGCGGGTGTTCAACGGCATGCGCAGCGATGTGGAGGCCATTCCCCTGCCACCGGGCTACAGCCTCGAATGGGGCGGCGAGTTTGAGGGCAGCGCCGAAGCGCGCGTACTGCTGCTGAACAAGGTGCCGCTCACCTTCGGCTCCATGTTTCTGATCACCGTGCTGATGTTCGGGCGCATGCGCCAGCCCATCGTGATCTGGCTGACGGTGCCCATGGTCGTCTGCGGCGTGGTCGTGAGTCTCCTTGTCACCGATTTGTCTTTTACCTTCCCCTCTTTTCTCGGTCTCCTGAGCCTTTCAGGCATGCTCATCAAGAACTGCATTGTGCTCGTGGACGAGATTGATAAACGCATGGCGGAAGACGGCGCCAGCCTTGCGGTCATCGAAGAGGCAAGCGTCAGTCGGCTTAGGCCCGTGATGCTGGCAGCCGGGACCACTATCGCCGGTATGTCGCCGCTCCTAGGAGACGCTTTCTTCCTGGAGATGGCGGTCTGCATCATGGGCGGCCTCGCCTTCGCTACGCTGCTGACCCTCCTGGCTGTGCCGGTGTTCTACCGCATCGCCCTAAGCCGCAGCCTGGACGCCGAGCGGGCCGGCAGCACCAACACCCCCATCGCCGCTGTCTGAAGCGGGCTTTTCTCGATGCAAAAAAAAGAGCCCTGACCGAAGTCAGGGCTCTTGAAGGATCAGCGAACCGGGAGGCCGGTCCGCTTGAGGCTTCCCTAGAAGGTTGCCCGGAACGAGAAGTGGTACCGGCGACCTACGATGTCGTAGAGCGACGGATCGGTACCGGACTGCACGTTCGGAGCGTACTCCTGAGGATCTTCGTCGAAGAGGTTGTTGATACCGAGACGCAGCGTGTAGTTAGTCGCGAACGTCCAGGAAGTACCAATGTCGACGTAGGTGGCAGAGCCAACACCCGTCAGGCTGGTTTCACCGGGATACTGCACCGCAGCGCGGTTATCCATGGAATCGATCCAGCGGATACGACCGTCGAAGAGGAAGTCTCTCCAGCTGTATGCACCGGTCAGGTTCCACTTCCACTCAGGGAAGCTCTGACCCAGATCGGCACCGAAGTAGGCGATCGTACCTGCATAGTCGATGGTCGGGAGGCCTTCACCATCAGACTGCTTGGCTTCGATCGTATACTGGAGCAGCCACTGCAGGCTGAAGACACCACCCGGCGCGTCGGTTGTCCAGGCCAGGGCATAGTCGAAGCCGGAGTTCTTGATCTTACCGCCGTTTGTTGCGCGGTAATTGCCGCTCGGCTGATTGTCCGGGTTACGGATACCGAAGATGTCGCCACCTCCGCGCTGCACCGCCTCACAGTTGGCAAAACCGTTGTCAAGGAAGTTAGGGTTGTTGCCGTAGTAGTTGTAGCAGTCCGCAATGAACAGGTTGACGTTCGGCGTGATGATCGGATCGTCGAT
>JBCDDI010000353.1:0-4408 GCA_039180365.1 Pseudomonadota bacterium | reverse complement strand
CGGAGGTTAGCGGGATTACTTACCGATGCAGAAGGTTGAGAAGATCTCGCCAAGCAAAGCGTCGCTCGTGAGCTCCCCGACAATCTCCCCGAGGGCCGCGTGTGCGGCCTTCAACTCTTCCGCAATGAGCTCGCCCGGAAGGGTGTCAGCCGCCTGTAGCCGGGCAGTCCGCACCGCTTCCAGAGCTGTCGCGAGGGCGATCAAATGACGCTTTCGGGCTGTGAAAAGATTGCTGCTGGGACTGTAGCCGACCCGGTCCCGAATCGCTGCGCGCAGTTCAGTAAAGGCCTCACCGGTGGTGGCGCTAACGAGGATCTGCCCCGCGTCTCGGGCAGCGGCAACCGCCTCGAGATCCTTCGCCAGATCCACCTTGTTCCAAACCCCGAGCACGCGCTCCAAAGGCAGAGAATATGGGTTTACCGAACGGTCGGTCTGATCTTCGCCCCACGTTTGCAGATACAACACAACATCCGCCTCGGCCGCCTCCGCGAGCGCTCTTCTCACGCCTTCGGCTTCAACGGTGTCGTCTGTTTCGCGAAGACCGGCCGTATCAACAATCTCAAGGCGAAGGCCGTCGATATCGATCTCCGCCGCCACCAGATCCCGGGTGGTCCCTGGAATGTCCGTCACGATCGCCCGGGACTCCCCGCTGAGTTGATTCAGCAGGCTCGATTTACCCACGTTCGGCGCTCCAACGATGGCAAGTTTTATGCCATCACGCAGGAGGACACCCTGGGCGCAGTCGGCTTCGAGGTGAGTAAGGGCGTCAATGATTCCGTCGATGCGCTCAGCGACCTGTCCATCGGCAAGCAGATCAATATCCTCGTCGGGAAAGTCGATGGCGGCTTCCACAAAGACCCGCAATTCCAGCACCAGGGCGTCAATCTCAGTAACCCGGCTCGAAAAGGCGCCGGACAGCGACCGGTTAGCACCCCGAACGGCCGCTTCCGAGCCAGAGGCGATGAGATCAGCCACGGCCTCGGCCTGGGCGAGATCAAGCTTTCCGTTCAGGTAAGCGCGTTCTGTGAATTCGCCGGGTCTGGCCATGCGGGCGCCGGCGGCCATGGCCGCATCGAGCACCATCTGCAGGACCATATGGCCGCCGTGACCCTGAAACTCAACAACGTCCTCGCCGGTGAAGGACGCCGGCCCCTGGAAGTAGAGGACAAGTCCGGAATCAATGGTCTCACCGCTGCTGTCGAGAAAGCGGCGCAGTCGGATCGTTCGCGGCGCCGGCGCATGGCCCGTTAAGGTCTGGGCGATGGCCCCGGCGGCTGGCCCGGAAACACGAACCACGCCAATACCTGCCTGCCCCGGTGCCGTGGCAACGGCGGCAATCGTGTCGCCGTCCGCGACGTTCGTGTCGTCGACTTCGCCGGCGCCGATGTCTGTTCCAGCCCCGGCACTCACCGGTCAGCCATCCCGGCTCAGGCCTTGGCTTCCTGAGCGCGCTCAGTCTGACGGATCACGTAATACTGCTGGGCAACGCTGAGCACGTTGTTCACCAGCCAGTAGAGCACCAGGCCAGCCGGGAAGAAGAGGAACAACACCGTAAAGAGAATGGGCATCATCTTCATCATCCGCACCTGCATGGGATCCCCAACGGCCGGCGTCATGAGCTGCGTCAGGTACATGCTGCCGCCCATGAGCAGCGGCAGGATGAAGTAGGGGTCCATGGCGGAGAGATCGTCGATCCAGAGAAAGAACGGTGCCTGGCGGAGCTCCACCGATTCAAAAAGCACCCAGTACAGGGCGATGAAGATCGGCATAGGAAGGAGCATCGGCAGGCAGCCGCCGAGCGGATTCACCTGTTCTTTCTTGTACAGATTCATCATCTCCTGGGAGAGCTTCTGCCGGTCATCGGCATAACGCTCCTGCAGGCGTTTCATCTGCGGCGCTACCCGACGCATATTCGCCATGGAGCGATAGCTTGCCGCTGACAGCGGGTAGAGCAGGGCCTTCACGAGCACCGTCAGCAGAATGATCGCAACGCCCCAATTGCCGGCAAAGCCATAAAGCCAGTCCAGGACGTGGTACAGAGGTACCGCGAGCCACCAGAGGAAGCCGTAATCGACCGTTAGGTAGAGATTTGGCGAGATCTCTTCCAGGCGTTTCTGATCCTTTGGCCCCGCATAAAAACGCGTCTCAAAGTCTCCGCTTGCGCCGGGATCAATCGTCTTTAAGGGACCGGTGAAGCCGAACACGTAGGTGCCGTCGCCGCGCTTCTGGCCGTAGTAGTTATTCGTCTCTTCCTCACCGCCTACCCAGGCCGACAGAAAATAGTGCTGCAGGAAAGCCATCCAGCCACCGTCCACAGCAACTCGGTAGGTGCCCACGTCATCGAGGTCGTCAAAATCGAGCTTCTCGTAACGGGACTCCGGCGTGGTTAAAGCCGCTCCGACGTAAGGCTGGGGACCGAGAGAGAAAGTGCCACCCCCTGGTGGTTCGCTGGCATCCCGCTTGATCTGGGCAAAGAGGCTCGCCTTGATTGGGGCCGCCGACCGATTGGCCACTTTGTAGCTCACATCAATGAGGTAATCGTCCGGCCGGAACAGATAGCGTTTTTCGACCGCCTGTCCGTCGACGGTGGCCTCGAGGACCACTGTGAGCGGCTCATCACCGGTGAGCCGATATTCGCTGCTGGCGCTGCGATAAAGGGGCCTCTCACTCCTGGCATCAACGCCGTCGCTGCCAATCAACCCGCTCTGGGCAATGTAGGTGCGGCCGCGACCGCTATCGAGGAGCACGTAGGGTACATCCGGCGAATCCAGAGACACCGGATAGCCCGGCAGCTCCACCCGGACGATGTCTCCGCCGAGGCGATCGATCCAGACTCTATGCTTCGGTGTCGACACCATAACGAGCCGGTCAGTACTGGCTGGCGCAGGGGCAACAGAGCCCGATCCCTCGCTGGCTTCACTCGCGATGAGCGACGCATCGGGCACGTCCGAGGCCGCTCTCCCACTTTCGCTCGGTGCTCGAGGCAGAGAGGGGGTATCCCCATTTGCCCCATTAGCGGGTGCAAGCTCGGGTGTTGCGGAATACTCCGGCGGCGCCTGGTTCTGAATGTAGTCCTCATTCCAGGCGAGGATCATCAGATAGCCGGTCGCGGCGAGACCGATCAACAGCAGGATGCGCTGTACTTCTGTCGGTAGCATGTCTGTCAGATCTCCTTGGGACCAATCGCCCGCTCAGGTGCCTGCGCAAGCACTTTCTCAGCAGAACAACGTCCAGCCGAACACAGTTTTTCCGGGACCGGATCGAACCCCCCTTCGTGAAAGGGATGGCATCGGCCAAGGCGGCGCAGCGCGAGCCAGCTGCCCCTGAGCGCACCGTGTTTGTCGACGGCCTCTAGGGCGTAGTTAGAGCAGCTGGGGTGAAAACGGCACTGGTTGCCGATGAACGGGCTGAGCACAAGCTGATAGGCGCGAATACAGGCGCGGACGCAAGCGCTCGGTAGCTGGGTAATAGGCTTCATGAACTTGAGTCTTCTCGGGCTGCCGCTTTCTCTTTGAGGTTCTGAAACAACCGGTCTATATGGCCATGCAACTGTCGTCGGGAAACGGGGCCCACTACGCGCACCACAACATCGAGATCGGGTAACTCCACGCGCGCCTGGCGGAACCGTTCGCGCAACACCCGCTTGATGCGGTTCCTGGCCGAGGCCCGGGCAACGGCCCGCTTGCCGACCACCAGCCCGAGGCGAGCGCCGGCCATTCTATTGAAAACCGCATTCACGCGTAATGGTCCCGAGGACACTCTGAGTTCCGGACGACGCAGCACCCGTTCAAATTCACGGGCACGGGTAAGGCGGGCCTGGCGCGGAAACGACGCTCCAGCAGGTGTTGCGTCAGCGTCTGCTGCCGGATCTTTCTTGGGTGAGTCTGCAGCCATCTGGTGCCCGGGTGAAACAGGCGCCGGATCGGCTTCAGACAGACAGGCGCTTTCTGCCTTTGGAGCGGCGAGCGTTCAGGACTTTGCGTCCCCCTTTCGTGGCCATGCGGGCCCGAAAGCCATGGGTGCGCTTACGCTTCAGGTTGCTCGGCTGAAAAGTTCTTTTCATGGTGTTCCCGGAGCGGATTTAGCCCGTCAATCGGTCTCGGAGTGCTGAGAGGGTGCGCGATTTTAGGTAGGGTCTAATACCCTGTCAACCAAGCATTTTTTCAGGGAAATCGCACGGTGAGGATGGCATCGCTATTCGACGAACCCTGGCGAAACAAATAAGAAGTAAGTCTTAAAGATAAGAATTGTTGTTTGTTGCTTGTTGGGGCCTCGACAGTCTGTTGATAAGCCGGTTTAGTCATGAAAGATCATCGACTTGGCGACGGGCGAGTCCTGTGTAAAACGCCTTTATGGTCTGCAGAAGAACTGTGAACGGGTGTGGGCAGTATTTTGGCCAGAAGGTTGT
>JBCDDI010000352.1:0-4416 GCA_039180365.1 Pseudomonadota bacterium | reverse complement strand
CCGCGGAGCCGTTGCTGGTGGCGTTGGCGGGGGCAGACTTCGGTGCGGCTGGCATGCTGCTCACGCTCCTGCTCCTTGGCGCCACCGTCGAGCTTGCCGGGGCTGCCTTCCGGCCCGCCGGCTACGTGATGGGCAAAGCGCGAGCCCTGCTGAATGTGCAGGTGCTGGCGACGAGCGTCTATCTCATCGCCTTTCTAACCTGTGCCGAGCTTTTCGGCCTGAACGGCATCGGTTTCGCATCGATACTCTCGGGGATCGTTACCTTCCTGGGCGGCGGCTATCTCGTGCAGCGCGGTTGCCGGGTGCGGCTTCGTGAAGTTGCGAGTTCCGTCCCGGCGCCGAGCGAGGCTTGAGACTGTGAAACTTGTGCACCTTACAGATCCGCATCTGACGACGCCGCCACCCATGGGAAGTCTCCTTGGTCGCAGTCATGGGGGTAAGCGTTTTCTCGGTTATCTCTCCTGGTCTCGAAAGCGACGTCACAGCCTGCGACGGATCTGGCTCGATGGCCTGCAGGCGGAGCTGTCGCGTCTCGCGCCGGATCTCATTGTGGTGACAGGTGATCTCACGCAGATTGGTACCGTAGAGGAGATCGAAGAAGCACGCGACTGGCTGGATCAGTTGGCGCCTGCGGAGCGTATAGCCTTCGTGCCCGGCAATCACGACAGCTACGCGGCTGAATCCTGGTCGAACCTCGAAGCGAAATGGGCCGACTATCTGCCCCCCGGCGGTGCCAAGGATTTTCCAATCATCCGCCAGGAAGGTGGCGTAACGCTCTTCGGCCTTTCCTCAGCGGTGCCGACGGCACCACTTTCCGCAGCCGGCCGCCTGGGCGTGGAACAGCTCAACGCCCTCGAACAGGGTCTCGAAGCGCATGCGAACAGCTTCCGGCTCCTCTATCTCCATCACCCACCGCTGCCGGGCATGATCCAGTGGCGAAAGCGTCTGACGGACGCCCCAGCCCTGGCAGAGCTCCTTGAGCGCCAGCCAGTTGATCTTGTGCTGCACGGCCATCGTCATCGCAACCAGCGGTCGGAACGCCTTGGGGCGAAAGTCTTCTGCACCGCCCCGGCCTCGGCTGAACGGGCGAGCTTCCGGGCCTTCGAGATTGAGCGCGATGCGGAGGGCTGGAATGTGGCCATGTCGCGTTATGAGCGCGCGGAAGATGGCTTTGAAATCCAGGAGTCTGAATCCTGGCACGCTCGCGGGCGCGCCTGAAGGCGGCTTAGCGGGCGCGACTCAGCGAGTAAATCGCCAGCACCAGAATCAGAATATCGGGCCCCACGGCGAGCGGCAGCGGCGGCAGATTGTAGAGCAGCGCCAGCTGGCCGATGGTGCGTTCGGCCAGATAGAACAGAATGCCAATCACGATGCCGATGCTGATGCGGGACCCGGCCGCCATGGCCCGCGTCGATCCCACCACGAAGGGCACACCGAGCAGTGCCATACCGAGTATGCCAATGGGCAGGCTCAGCTGCTGCCAGAGCACCAGTCGATAGCGATGGCTGTCTAGGTCATTTTCCTCGAGATGATTGATGTACTGGACTAGATCCGTCGGCGCGAGAGCGGCCGCCGTTGTGATGATGGTTGCCATCTGGTCCGGGTTCAGCTGACTGGTCCAGAGCTGCTGCTCGCTGCGGCTCACGGCTGTGCCGCCGGTGCTGATCTCCGTCACGGTGACGTCCCAGAGTTGCCAGGTGTCGCTGTCGACGATATCGGCCCGAGCGGCCTGGAGCAGGGTCTGCACATGGCCGCGCTCGTCGCGCTGGTAGATCTCCACGTCTGTTGGCATGAGACCAAACTGGACGCTGCCGATGCGCACAATCTGGCCCTCGCTGCGGGTCCAGAATTCCGCGTCCTGCCCTTCAAGCTCCGCATCCACCAGGGCTTCAGCCCGGAGGTTGGCAATCTGATGCTCGAGCAAAGGAATCAGCCACTGCTGCGTCGCCGCGGCTGTGACGATGATGAGTAAGGCGAGCGTCAGCACGGGCCGGGCAATGCGGTAGTTGGACCAGCCCGCCGCGCGCAGGGCAATAAGTTCCTGCTGGCTTGCCAGCGTGCCCAGGCCGACGAGCACGCCAATGAGGGACGTGACCGGCAGGAGCTCAAGGGCAATCTTCGGCAGCGACAGGACCATGACGTTCAGGGCGTCGATGACCTCGAAGTTGCCGGTGCCCACGTCTTCCAGCTCTTCGGCGAGGGTGAGAAAGGCGAAGAGACCGAGCAGCAGGCCGAGAATCGGTACGCCGCCGCGGATCATCGAGAGCATCAGGTAGCGGTCGATGCTCAACTCGCCCGCCTCCCGGTCAGGAAGGCGATGATGACAACGATCGAAAGGAGCCCCGGTGCCCACCAGAGGTAGGGGATTGCTTCCTGCTCAACGCTGGTGCGGGCCAGGCCGAGGAGGTTGTAGTAGAGGGCGTAGATGACCACGGCCAGCAGGATCTTCGAATAGCGGCCGCGGCGCGGTTGCGTTCGAGACAGCGGCACGGCGAGGAGCGCCAGGAGCAGGGCTGACAGGGCCGTGGACTGGCGCCACTGCAGCTCAGCCCGTGCATCAGGGGCAAGGGAGGTCGCGAGCTCCGAGTTGCTCATGCGCTTGGGTTTGAAACCAATCGGTTCGGGAATGGCCGTGGGTAGCCAGAGGCTGAATTCATCGAACTCCCCGACCAGGTTATAGCTGGTCTTCGTAGTAGCTCCCTTGCCCTCGAGACTGCTGTTGTCCATGCCACCTGCCGCGGCGTCGCTATCAGCAACGCTCCCGTAGGAGCTGGCATCATCGGCGATGCGAAACACCTGGGCGTCGTAGACATCAAGGCGATGGGCGTCGGCGCGGGCGTAAGCTTCGAAGTTGCCGGAGGTTGCAGAGATCACCTGGGTGCCGCTTGCATCGCGGCTCCGGACGAATAGGCCCGTGAGGGCATCGGCACCTTCCCGCGCGTCCATGAATACCACCCGGTCACGCTTCTCATCAAAGTGGAAGCGTCCGGCCTGGAGTTCGGCGAGATCGTTGAAAGCCTTAGCCTGGGCCTGGAACTCGTAGAGCTCGTTGTAGGCCCAAGGACGCGCCCAGAGCGACAGGATGGCGATGACAAGTCCTATGAGCCCTGCGAGGGAAAGGATAGGCACGATAATGCGGCGCTCGCTGATCCCGCTCGCGCGCATGGCCGTGATTTCCCAGTCGGAGTAGAAGCGACCGAGGGCAACCATGAGTCCGATATAGAGAGCGACCGGTAGCAGCATTTCCAGCGCGATGAGCGCCCGGAGCATGGTCAGGGTAAAGACCGCGTCTGCGGCCAGCACTCCTTCCGTCGCGTCCGTCAGGTAGCGGGTCAGGCTGAAGGTGACGTAAAGGGTGGTCAGAGCGAAGGTGATGGCCAGGAACGGCGTTGCGACCTCGCGCAGCAGGTAGCGGTCAATGATCATGTACGTACGGCCCCGCTTACGCCCATGCGACCGCTCACGCCCACGCACAGCAGCAGAGGCCGCCGTTCAGCGCCCGTAGAGCTTTGCCCTGCTATTATCCCGGCTCGAAACTGGAAGCTGGTTACGTGTTGGATCGATTGGCAGTTCAGGACAGGGTCTCTTCACGGGGGGTTGCACCTTGGCACCGGCGACCGTCTGCGCCCGGGGCCCGCGCCATTATGCCGCGCCTTGCTGTCTGGCGCCCGGTTCGGGCGGTCGCTTTAGTCGTCGTGTGCCTGGCCGCGATGGTTGCTTTCGCGGAAACGGAGAGTCCTGGCAGTACAACCGTCAATGAAACTGCTGATACGCCGTCTGGTTCTGTGCTTGATGCGCCTTCTGAACCCAAAGAAACGATCGTCATCCGCGCCGACCGCGCCTGGGAAGAACCCGACGGCACCAAAGTGCTGCACTTCGCTGGCGACTTCGAGCTGATTTCCCCGGAGTGGGAACTGCGCTCAGACGAAGCCGATCTGCATGGGGCCCTGGACGATCCGGAACGCATCGTCGCCCGGGGCGAACCCGCCCATCTGGTGATCTTCGACGGCGAAAGCACGATTCTCGGCAACGGCCTCACCATCGAGTACCAGCGTGATGCAGACGTGCTCATTCTCATCGGTGACGCGGAGCTCGCCGGGGAGGATCTCTCCATGAAGAGCTCCGAGATCGTCTATGACGTGGGTCAGGAGCGACTCAGGTCCAGTGGGACGGACGGGGTGGAGATGGTGCTGGAGCGGGCGAAGTAGCGCGGGTGGTCGGTTGTCTTCACCGATCTACCAGGCTCCCTTATCTGCTACTTGATCTAAGCTTCCCTCGGCCAACATCTCTGTCCGCTCGAGCGATTCAACCCATCGCCGCCTTGATATCTGCCAGCAACTGAGCCTTTACGGCTTCCGACGCGGCATTGTCGTGACCTACGTTGGGCGGTCCTGGCCAGCCCGGGTCGCTGAAGGT
>JBCDDI010000351.1:0-4425 GCA_039180365.1 Pseudomonadota bacterium | reverse complement strand
GACAGCGCACCCAGACGATTGCAGGCGCCGCGAAACTTGAATGATCCAGTACGCTGCAGGCACTCGGGTTTGAGCAGGACGTTCGCACCCGTCATGGCATCGAGCGTGGGATTGCTCAGAAGCGGGGTGTGCACTGCGAGTCCCCGCAACCGCTCGGTGGCAGCCAGCACGTCTGAAAATTCCACCGGCGAGGCCGACAACTTTGAATTCATGGCAGCTCCAGCGCCCTAAACTTTCTTCTGCACTTGCGGACGATCTGGCCTGAGATCGGCGCGCCCCGCAGCGCGCGCGACCGGCAGGGGGCTTCGGCCCGGTTTCAATGCGCCCGTTTTCAGGCGAGACTTGCCGCTGCTCCTCAATCAACGAGACGCGTCATGGCGACCGTGAATACCAACCTCGATGCCTACTGGATGCCTTTTACGGGCAACCGCGAGTTCAAAGCCAACCCGCGGATGATCCGTAAGGCCGAGGGCGCCTACTACATTGACGATCGCGGTCGCCGCATCTTCGACGGTCTGTCTGGCCTCTGGACCTGCGGTGCCGGTCACAACCGTCCGGAAATCGCCGAGGCCGTACACACGCAGCTCTCGACCCTCGACTACTCACCGGCCTTCCAGTTCGGCCACGAAGGTGCATTCGAGCTCGCAGAGCGCGTCGCCGCGCGTATGCCAGAAGGACTCGATCGGGTCTTCTTTACCAACTCCGGCTCCGAATCGGCAGATACCTCTCTGAAGATGGCGCGCGCCTACTGGCGCCTTAAAGGTAAGGCGGAAAAGACCCGGCTGATCGGCCGCGACAAGGGCTACCACGGGGTTAACTTCGGCGGTTTCAGCGTTGGCGGCATCGCCCCGAACCGGATGATGTTCGGCGATGGACCAACAACGGACCACATCCCCCATACGCTGCTACCGGACAATGCCTTCAGCCGCGGCATGCCCGCGCACGGGGCGGAGCTCGCCAATCAGCTCGAGGTGGTTATTGCCCGCCACGATGCCTCCACCATCGCCGCCGTTATCGTCGAACCTTTCTCCGGCTCCGCCGGCGTTGTAGTCCCCCCGGAGGGTTATCTGGCGCGACTCCGCGAGATCTGCAACCAGCACGACATCCTGCTGATCTTCGACGAGGTGATCACCGCCTTCGGCCGTTGCGGCACCATGACCGGCTCAGAGGCCTTCGGTGTGGTCCCGGACATCATCAACCTCGCCAAGCAGATCACCAATGGCGCCATTCCCATGGGCGCCGTGGTCGCAAAACGCGAGATCCACGACACCTTCATGGCCACAGAGGCACCGCACTACATGCTGGAGTTCCCGCATGGGTACACCTACTCCGGGCACCCGGTGGCCTGCGCCGCCGCCCACGCAACCCTCGACCTCCTCGACCGCGACGGGCTGATAGAACGGGCTGCCACTATCGCCCCCTACTTCGAAGAGGCACTGCACTCGCTCAAAGGCACGCCGCACGTCACCGACATCCGCAACTATGGGCTCGCCGGGGCCCTGACCCTCGAGGCTTACCCCGGAGAGCCTGCCCGACGACCTTACGAGATCGCCATGAAGTGTTGGGAGCGCGGGTTCTACGTTCGCTATGGCGGCGATACGATCCAGCTCGGCCTGCCATTCATCACCGAAAAGGCAGAAATCGACGCCGTGGTCGAGGCCCTACGGTCGAGTCTGACTGAAGCAGGCTGACCGCACTCATGCTGTGGATCCCGAGACTTCGGCAGCCGTTACTGCTGGCCTCTCTGCTGACGCTCCTGTTGGTATCTGCCTTGCCCCTGCGCGCCGAACACGTGACCGTTTTCGCAGCCGCAAGCCTGAAGTCAGCCTTCGACGAACTCGGCATCCTTTACGCTGAGCGCACGGGGCACAGTGTTGTGGTCTCCTTCGCCGGCACCTCGGCACTGGCGCGCCAGCTTGAGTACGGTGCCCCGGCAGACATCTTTGTCGCCGCCAACAGCGCCTGGATGGACCGCCTTGAAGAGCGTCAGCTGATCGATGCAGAGACGCGCTTCGACCTGGTCGGTAATCGTCTCGCCTTAGTTGCGCATGAGGTTGCGCATGAGGTTGCGCATGAGGTCGCACTTGAACCGCCGCGGGACTCAGCCGCCACCCTGACCTCTATCAGTAGCACAACCGATCTGCGCGCGCTTTTAAACGGAGGCCGCCTGGCCATGGCGCTCGTCGATGCCGTACCGGCAGGTATCTACGGTCGCGAAGCGCTCTCGGAGCTGGGGCTGTGGACATCGGTTCAGGATCGGGTCGCCCAGAGCGACAACGTGCGCAGCGCGCTGGCCCTGGTGGCGAGCGGCGAGGCGCCGCTCGGCATTGTCTATCGCACCGATGCGCTGGCTGAGGCGCAGG
This sequence comes from Pseudomonadota bacterium, assembly GCA_039180365.1. Classification (GTDB taxonomy): domain Bacteria; phylum Pseudomonadota; class Gammaproteobacteria; order Pseudomonadales; family Azotimanducaceae; genus SZUA-309. Next base: position 2,062 of record JBCDDI010000351.1, on the reverse strand, counting down.
TCAGGCTGATTGCCGAGTTTCCAGCCACCAGTCACGGACCCATCCGTTATCCTGCCGCCGCCCTGCGCAGCAGTAACAATCCGCTGAACGAAGACTTTCTCGCCTTTCTGCGCACGGCAGAAGCGACCGGCGCCCTTGAAGCCCTCGGCTTTCTGATTCCCGAGCCCTGAACGCTGTGGACTGGCTGAGCCCCGCCGAGTGGAGCGCCCTGGCGCTGTCTCTGAAGGTTGCCTTCTGGGCGACGGCCGTGAGCCTGCCTTTCGGCGTGCTGGCCGCCGTTGCTCTCGCCCGCTGGGAGTTTCCCGGCAAACAGCTGTTAAACGGTGTTGTACACCTGCCGCTGGTTCTGCCGCCGGTGGTCACGGGTTATCTGCTGCTGACCACCTTCGGCACCCAGGGGCCCATCGGATCGGTGCTCGAGCAGGTTGGCATCGTCTTCGCATTTCGTTGGACCGGCGCCGCGCTCGCCGCCGGCATCATGGCGTTCCCGCTCATGGTCCGCGCCATCCGGCTTTCCGTGGAAGCCGTAGATACGCGTCTCGAAGCCGCAGCTGCCACGCTCGGGGCTGCTCCGGCAAACGTGTTCTTCACAATTACGCTGCCGCTGATTCTGCCGGGGGTCATTGCCGGTGGGATTCTTGCCTTCGCGAAGGCCATGGGCGAGTTCGGCGCAACCATCACCTTCGTCTCGAACATACCCGGCCAGACTCAGACCCTGCCGTCAGCCGTCTATGCCTTTCTGCAGATGCCCGACGGGGAAGCTTCGGCCCTGCGCCTGGTGGTGATCTCCGTGGTCGTCGCCATGACGGCGCTCCTTGCCAGCGAGTATGTCTCGCGGCGGGTGGCTGAACGGGTGTCCGGTTTATGACGCTGTCGGTCAGGCTCGAACACGAATTCCCCGGATTCAAACTGGCGGCCGCCTTTGAAGCACCTCCAGGAATCACGGTGCTGTTCGGTGGCTCCGGATCAGGCAAGACCACAATCATCAACGCGGTCGCCGGGCTGCTTACGCCGCACGGGGGGCGTGTGGCGGTGGACGAGCATGTGCTCCTGGACAGAGACCGTGGCATCTTTCTGCCGCCGCATCAGCGACGGATCGGCTACGTCTTTCAGGAAGATCGGCTCTTTCCGCACCTGACGGTACGCGCCAACCTTCGTTATGGACTCCGCTATGCGCCGAAAGACGCAGAAGGAGAAAACGAGGCGCATCTGGTGGAAATGCTGGGTATCGGCCATCTCCTCGATCGCCGCCCCGGGCGACTTTCCGGCGGCGAGAAGCAGCGGGTGGCCATCGGCCGGGCACTCCTTGCTAAGCCCCGCATGCTACTCGCAGACGAACCGCTTGCCGCCCTCGACGATGCCCGTAAGGCGGAAATACTCCCCTACTTCGAGCGGCTCAGGGATGAAGTTTCTGTCCCCATCCTTTATGTCAGCCACTCAGCGCCGGAAGTTGCGCGGCTGGCCACCACCGTTATCGCGCTGGAAGGTGGGCGCGTGACCCGACAGGGCCCCGCTGTGGACGTGCTTGGCGACCCGGAAGTAACACCTACCGGACCCAGGGACGCGGGCGCCGTGCTGGAGGCCACCGTTATCGCTCACCATGAAGATGGGCTTTCGGAGCTGGAAGCAGGCAGCGCAAGACTCTTCCTGCCGCAGGTGGGCCTCGCAACCGGAAGCCGCCTGCGGGTAAGAATTGCGGCCAAGGAAGTGCTGCTTTCCAGGGAAATGCCGCAAGGGTTGTCGGCACTCAACATTCTACCGGGTACCGTGGCGTCGATCCGCCCGGGGGATGGCCCCGGCGCCATCGTCTCCGTTAACACCGGGGCTGGGACCGTCCTCGCCAGAGTCACCCGGCGTTCAGCCGCTAAGCTTGAGCTTGCCGAGGGTGTGGCCTGTCACGCCATCGTCAAAACCGTCGCCCCGGAAGGCGGCGCCGATCAAAGACGGGCGGCGCCCACGTCCTCAGAAGCAATGGCGACGGGTTTGACGATGGCGTGACAGGCCCCACCCACGGCAAGCTCAAGCTTAGCGGCTGAACGCCGGGTGACTCTGGCGAGGACGG
>JBCDDI010000350.1:0-4433 GCA_039180365.1 Pseudomonadota bacterium | reverse complement strand
GAACCGGGTCCCGATTCTTAGGGTGTTAACCATGGCCGCAATAAAAGACGCTGGCAGCCTTAGAGCGCTCTATCAGGCGCCCATTTCCTCAAGGACCGAAGGCAGTGCATCCACGTACATCTGCACGTGCTCGATACGACCCATGCTCACCCGGGACCAGTTTGTGTAGTCCCGATAGATGCCGCGGATCAGCACGTTCCTCTCCGCCATCTTCTGCCGGAAGGTCTCAGCATTAAGTTCACCGAGATCGACAAACATGAAGTTCGTCGAAGAGGGTAGCGCAGAGAGACCGGCGGCTTTGACACCCGCCTCAACCATCTCGCGAGCCTCGATGATCTTCGCCTTCGACATCTCGAGAAAGGCGAGATCGTTGTAGCTGGCGACCGCCGCAGCTACGCCCGCCTGATTCATGGCGTAGTCGCCGAGGCCGAAGTTGCGGATCTTCTGGGTGTTTTCGAGAGAAGCAATCGTATAGCCGACGCGCATGCCCGCGAGACCGTAGATTTTAGAGAAGGTGCGCGCGATGATGACGTCGTAACCTTCCCGCACCAGATCCACCATAGAGGTGTATTCAGGCTTTTCCGTCAGCTCGTTATAGGCTTCATCAACAAGGATCGTCGCTTTCCGCGACGCCTTCTTGCAGAAGGCTCTCAGTTCCTCACCATCCAGCACCGACCCCGTCGGGTTATTGGGGTTGGTGATCTGCACCATGGAGATGTCATCGGTGATCGCGTCGTACATGGCATCAAGATCAATGGCGAGCGATTCGTTCTTCGGCAGCCGGACAACTTCACCGCCATGGCGCGTGCCCATGCGGGCAGTTGTGTCCCAGAAGAGGTCCGGCCCGAGAATATTCCCTTCCGCTCCGGCAGCGGTGGCGAGGTAAGTCAACACCCCGCTGGAGCCGCTGGACAATGAAATCTGTTCCGGGGTGATGCCGTGACGCTCGGCAATCATGGCTTTAAGGGTTGGCACGGATTCGCCGACGTAATAAGCACCAAGCTTTGCCGCCTCGTACATCTCCTTCAAAGCGTTCGGGCTGGGGCCGTAGGGGTTCTCGTTAGCGTTGAGCTTCGCAACACCCGCGGCAGGCCCGTAGGACGGAGCCGTGGACGCAGCCGCCGCAGAGGAAGTCACAAGCGACAGACCGGAACCAGCGACTGCCGTGCCGAGGGCTGCACCCCCGAGGAAAGTTCTTCTAGACAGATCAGACATGGGATAACCCCCTAAATAGTAGTTGCCTTATAGAACATGGTCACCGCAACAAAAACGAGATAGCAGCCGAAGAGACGCTTCAACTTCAACTCGTCCAGGCTGTGTGCCCAGTTGGCGCCAATGGGCGCAGTAATCACAGAAACGGCGCTGATAGCCAGCAGCGCGGGAACATTGATGTAGCCGATCGAGCCAAACGGCAAACCCTCAACACCGAGTCCGAGGAACAGAAAGCCGACGGTACCGGGGAGAGCGATGATGAAGCCAACCCCCGCCGCCGTTGCCACCGCCTGATGAACCGGGCGGTTGCACATAACCATCGTAATCACCGTCACCGTACCACCGCCGATTCCGAGAAGCGCGGAAAAACCGCCAAGCACGGACGCCAGGCTGGCGCGGGCCACCCCTTTCGGCATGGAGAGCGTTGGCACAGAACGGCGGAAGAAATCGGGAAAAAGGAAGTAGAGCGAATAGCCAAGCACCCCGATGGCGAACACAACGAAGAGACGGCGCCCGTCGGTCACCGCCGCAATGTAGAGCCCAACGCACACACCAAGCACAAGCCAGATCGACCAGTCTTTAAGCACCCCGAAGTCCACGGCGCCCCGGCGCTGGTGTGCCTGCACGGCGCGGGCCGAAGAGACGATGATCGATGCCAGGGACGTACCAATCGCCACATAAATCAGCTCAGAACCCGCTTCACTGAAGAGCGGAAACACCGCCAGGAGTGCCGGGACGACGACAAACCCGCCGCCGATGCCAAAAAGGCCCGCAGTGATATCCGCTACGGCGCCGGCGGCACCCCTGGCGACGATCAGTCCCAGAACTTCGGGCTGAAAAACGTCCATCAAGGGTGAAGACTCAGAGTTTTTTTAGTGGGAAGCATTCAAATACCATGCCATGGCACGGGAAGGCTGGCGAGAGGGTTTCCGGAAGCGATTCACGAGAGTTTCGACTCGCCTCGACGTGCCAGGGCGTTTCTACGGGCGGCGGCGGACGCCAAACAGCGCAAAGCGGCGCACCACATCGGCGCGCCATCCTCCAGGCCGCCTTTTATCGGCGCCCTAACGGTGCAGAGCTGAGGAAGTCCGGGGGTCGCTGCTTAAGCAGGGAAGATCTCCGCGAGGAAGTTCTCGATAGCCTGAAAACAGCGTCGGTCGGCGCTTTCCGAGTAGCCCACGCCCATGGCCGGATCGTTCGCCTCCGGGTTGGTGAAGGCGTGCAGGGTGTTGCCGTAGCCATGCAGCTGCCAGTCGGCGCCAGCAGCCGTCATTTCCGCTGCGAAGGCCACCGCATCCTCCGGGGTTGCCATGGGATCATCCCAGCCGTGCAGCGCGAGGACCTTGGCCTTGATGGGGTGAGTTTCCGGCGGCGGCGCAAAGATGCCGTGAATGGAGACTGCACCCGCCACATCCGAACCACTGCGCGCGAGATCAAGGGCCGCAAGGCCGCCGAAACAGAAGCCCATGATGGCCGTTCTACCCGCATCCACCTCCGGCTGGGCCCGCAGCAGCTCCAAAGCGGCATTCAGCCGACGCAACAGGAGCGAACGGTCGTCGAGAAAAGGCTGCATGAGGCCGGCGTTTTCTTCCGGACCGGCACCAACGACCCCAGCGCCATAAACATCGATGGCAAGGCCCACATAGCCAAGGTCGGCCAGCCAGGCCGCCTTCTCATCTTCGAAAGGGGTGCGTCCCCCCCAGGCGTGTGCCACCAGCACGCCAGGCCGGGGCGCCCCATCGGAATCACAGGCCAGCACACCGCGCAGGGCCAGATCGCCATCCGCGTAATCGATCGTCCGTGTTTCTAAGGTCATCAGTCTCTCCCGTGTAGGTCGCTGGTCAGCTTTCCTGTTTCGACATTAGAGCAGGCACCGGAGGTGGCTACCACCGCGCGAGGGTCCTGGCGCCGCCGCTGGCCGGCGTCGCCGAAGCGCTAGGCCTGCTCTAGGACCCGGCGATAGATCAGTGTTGGCTTGCCGCTTGCAACCAGGGTCAGGGTTTGCGCCTCCGCGTCGAGCAGATAAGCATCGGCTTCACCCAGGCCCGTGAGGATGGCTCTTTCGAGCATCATGTCGGGACAGGCGCGCTGGGTAATCGCCAGCAGCCCAATGGTCAGCGACCCGTCGGTGGCGTCATAGCCGCCATTAAAACCATTGCAGCCGCTGTAACCTGACACACGATCCGCCGTGAACTCGAGGGAAGGTGGACGCTCCTCGCCTGGCAGCGCCGCCGGCGCCTGGCCGCCGGAATCTCCAACCATGGTTTCCAGCACCCAGCGGGTGCCGGTGAGCGGTTGATTCTCCTCGCTTGCTACCGGTTCCTGCGCCCGAACAAGGAGGATCTCCAGATCCTGTGCCGCCGCATCACCCGTGAGTACTTCGTAGCGTTCGGCGGTGGTAAATAGCAGACGCTCGCCTTCGCGGATCTCAGCGCGCACGGCATAGCGCATGCCCTCCTCGAGTTGCGCCGGATCATAGTCGAGCTGGAAGGGTATCGGTGGGTTACCCGGTGACTCAAGGCGGATACTCACGAGAGTCGTGGCTGCCACATCCGTACGGGAAACATCCTGGAGTTCAACAATTGCGGAAGCAGCCGGACTTAAGGCCATGCGTTCCCGGTAGGTTAGGGTACCAGTCACAGCAGCAACCGGCGGTTCTGCTGCACCGCTCACAGCGGGCGACTCAGTCGTAGCTGGCACATCGCAGCCGACCAGCAGGACGGGCAGCAGTAAGGTGATGAGGTTCCAGCCATGAGCCTTTCCGGCCGCGAGGTTCGTCAACGGCGCCTGCTGTCCCTGCATAGACATCTCCCTCCTTGGAGCGCAAATCTGTCAGCTGCGTAACGTAGCGCAAGCGACGGCAGCTGTCCCCATGACTTTAGGTCCGACTTCGCTGGGGGACGATCTAACCAGCGGCTAAGCGAAGCCGTCACCGCCAGTTGCCGCCCAGACACCCTTCACCAATTCCGCTTCCTCCGGCCCGGGCCAGGGCGGAAGGGTCGCCGCGACCGCGACGAGGTCGCCGCTGGTACTGGCTCGAAACTGAAAGGCACAGCCTGGTGGAATAGTGATGGCCGTTCCAGGTGCTACGGGCACGATGGCTTCGGCCTCTGCTGAGCAGCGCCAGAACTCGCCCTCCCCCTCCAGAGGACATCAGTAGGGGGGTAGGGGCTAAGGAGTTCGAGCATAGGCGGATCCAGGACATCAGTACGGAGGTGGGG
>JBCDDI010000349.1:0-4458 GCA_039180365.1 Pseudomonadota bacterium | reverse complement strand
GAGGAGTTTGGCGCACATCTCTAAAGAGTTCGCCATGGGATGATTCGGCTCGTCGGCGTATACGAGTTCGGGCGCAATCCCGAGAAAGCGTTGCTTTGCGTCCGTGAGCACCTCGTCTACCTCGTCGGTCAGCTCGCCGAGCCAGTTCCGGTAGAAATCGACGGAACTGTCGAAGGACTTCTCGTAGTCCGCGGCCGTCTGCGTCATGCTTCGCTCCCTCTGCGTTGGCGCCTTCTGAGCACGGTGCCCTATTCTTACGCGCCCCAGACCAGCGGTCCATTCCCTGGCGTCCCGGTCTATGATGGCCGGCGTGCAAGGATGATTTCGATGCCGAGCAGTAGAGAACGCTGGGATAACCGTTATGCAGCAAGGCCCGATGTCTGGTCCCGGGGACCCAACGCACGGCTCGTTGCTGAGGTTCAGAACCTGTCACCAGGCCGTGCCCTCGACGCTGGCTGCGGCGAGGGACGCAACGCCCTGTGGCTCGCGAGCCTCGGCTGGCAGGTGACCGCCGTCGATTATTCCCGCGTTGCCATCGATAAGGCCCGCGCCAGGGACCGGGATCTCAAGATCGACTGGCAGGTTGCCGACCTGGTCGCTCTGGCGCCTGCGTCTCGCGTCTACGACCTGATCGTCGTCCTCTATCTGCACACGAGTGAAGCAGAACGCGCGCATTGGCTGCCAAAGCTGATCGACGCCACCGCACCCGGTGGTACCTTCTTCTACCTGGGCCACGATCCCCGCAACATCGAAGAGGGTCACGGTGGTCCCCAGGACCCCGCGCTGCTCCCTGACGCCGCTGCCATCAGCGCAGCGCTCACGGGCTTTGAGGTGGACGTTGCAACCGTTGTCGAGCGCACCGTGAACGAAGACCCCGGCCACGGCAGTCCCGGTTCCGGCATCGCTCTGGATACACTGGTTCGCGCCCGTCGACAGCTAACCGCAACGGACTGACAGGAGACACCCATGCCCGCTGATCTCGAATGGCTCGCGCAGGTTCAGGAGGACATCGTTGATCCCGATCGGCGGATCATCGACACTCATCACCATCTCTGGGAAACACCCTCACCCTGGGGCACCTACCTGCTCGAAGACCTCTGGGCCGATACCGGTTCGGGACATCGGATCGAAAAAACCGTGTTCATTGACTGCGGCGCCAACTATCGCCGCGAAGGACCCGGTCGCATGAAACCCGTGGGCGAAACAGAGTTTGTGGCCGAGGTTGCCAGGGCGAGCCGGGAAGATCCGGACCAGGCAACCATCTCCGCCATCGTCGGCCATGCGAACATGCTGCTCGGAGCCGACGTTGCGCCGGTACTGGAGGCACACATTGAGGCCGGTGAAGGTCTCTTCCGCGGCATTCGCCACGCGGGACCCTTTGATTCAACGGGGACCTTGTCCAATCCCGGCAGTCAGCACCCCTGCCCCTACGGGGAGGCGGATTTTCGTGAGGGTGTGCGCTCCCTCGGACGCCTGGGCCTCAGCTACGACACCTGGCACTTTCACCTCCAGAACGAAGCTTATCTGGCCCTCGCTCAGGCGGTACCGGAGACGGTCATGGTCCTCGACCATTTTGGCACTCCCCTTGGCGTTGGCGCCTACGCAGATCGGCGCGAGGAAATTTTCGCGCAGTGGGCCGAAGACATTGCCGCCATCGCCCGCTGCCCGAATGTGGTTGCCAAACTCGGCGGCCTTGCGATGATCGACAACGGCTTCGGCTGGGAATCGCGGGCGCTGCCGCCCACTTCAGACGAGTTCGCCGAGGCACAGCGCCCCTACTATCTGCACACGATCGAGTGCTTCGGTCCGGAACGCTGCATGTTTGAGAGCAACTTTCCCGTCGACAAGCTTTCCGTCTCCTATCATGTGCTGTGGAACGGCATGAAAAAGATCGTTGCCGACTTCAGCGAAGCCGAGAAACACGCGATGTTCTATGGCACGGCGGAGCGGGTCTACCGACTCGCCTGAACTGAGACGGCGTCGTCCGCCCCGGCCTCCGTTGCCTCAAGATCACCGCGCAGCGTTCGAGCGCCGACAAAGTAGTGAACGGCCGCCCAGAGGTTAACGCCAACGGCCATACACAGCGCATAGCGCAGTGAATCAGTGCCCGTGCTCGGTCCGAGGAGATCCGAGGCGACGCCGACGAGGTAGGGCCCCATACCCATGCCGATAATGTTGAGGGTAAACAGCAGGATGGCTGATGCCACCGCGCGCATGCGCAGGCTGACGAGCGCCTGGGTCATGGCAAAGGATGGTCCGAGGTACATGCCGCCGAGGATCGACACCACCATCAGCGAGGGAATCACTGCCCAGAGCCCGCCGTAGAGGTAAGCCACAAACTGAAAAGGTACCATGACGAGGGTCGAATAGCCGGGTACCCAGATGTACCAGCGGCGATCGCCGGTTCGGTCCGACAGCTTGTCAGCAAGATAACCGCCGAGAAAGGTCCCGATAGCGCCAATACCGCTGATCAGCGCAAGCCAGGTGCCCACCTCCGTGATCGGCATCTCGTGACTGCGGATCAGAAAAGGCGCGTTCCAGGTACCGGCGCCATAGCCGACAAAGGCGTGCAGTCCGGCCGCAAAGGCGATGTGCCGGAAGGAGACTTTCTGCCAGAGCCGGCCGATCACTTCCTTAACGCCGGGTGCCGGTTCATCGACGCCAGCAGCCAGCTGATCCGCCGCGCCGTCATCGGCTGCTTCTACGCCCTCCTTCTCCGCCGCCGCATGGGCGTCCGCCATGCCCCGTGGAGGCTCCTTGAGAGTCAGCCAGATGACCAGAGCAACCAGAACACCGGGTATGCCGACGAGGATGAAGGTGTGGCGCCAGCCGAGGGCCTCTGCGCCCCAGCCGCCAACGAAATTGCCGATCATAGATCCGAAGGGGATACCCAGCGCATAAATCGAAAGCGCTGTGGCTCGGGTTTCAATCGGGAAGTAATCGGAGATCAGCGAATGGCTCGGCGGGCTGGCGCCGGCCTCGCCGACCCCAACGCCGATACGGGCCAGGAGCAGCATCCAGAAACTCTGGGCAAAGCCGCACAGCGCCGTCATGGCACTCCAGATCACCATGGAGATAGAGAGGATCTTCACCCGGCTCCAGCGATCGGCCAGCGCGGCAATCGGGATGCCGAGGGTCGTGTAGAAGAGCGCAAAGGCAAGGCCGCCAAGGAGCCCGAGCTGCGTGTCGTTCAGCTCAAGTTCGAGCTTGATGGGCTCGAGCAGGATCGACAGGATCGAACGATCGATGAAGTTAACTACGTAGCCAACAAACAGGATCGCCAGCGCGTAGTTGCGATAACCCTTTTTGAAATGCGACCGGGTGGCCGCCACCTCTGCCACGGCTCAGGCCGCCGCGCTGGTGAGCAGCCCGGGGCGCTCGGCTTCGATAACCGGTCTCAGCTCCTTGAGGGTATCTGTAAAGGCGTCCACGGCCTGCGCTACTTCGCCCTCCCCCATGGCCGTGCTGGTGCAGTACATGAGCCGGCTTGCCGACATGACCCCCCGCCGCAGCATGCCGAGATGCAGAAGTCTCGGGATATGACCGGCATCGATGACGGCGTCGATGTTGTGCCGGGCGTTGCTCATAGGCTCATAGGTGAAATGCACGTTCGAAAGCGATCCGGTGCCACTCACATGGCCGCGGATGCCTGTCTGCAGGAAGGCCTGGTTAAAGCCCTCCCGGAGACGCTCACCGAGACCGTTGATGCGCTCAGCTTCGGCCGCGGTGTAGGCACGCATGGCCGCAAGGCCCGCCGCCATGGTCAGCGCATTGCCGCTGAAGGTAGAGGCGTGCATAACGGGCGTCGACTGGTCAGGACTGAACAGCGCCATGAGCTCGCGCCGGCCACCAACGGCACCGATCGGCAGGCCACCACCGATGATTTTGCCCATACAGGTGAGATCTGGTGCGATGCCAAGGGTTGCCTGGGCGCCTCCGTGGGCAAGGCGGAGCGTAATCACTTCATCGAAGATGAGCACGATACCGTGCGCTGCCGTGGCCGTCCGCAGCGCCTCCAGGAACTCAGGTTCAGCGGGTACCATGCCCATGGAACCGAGCACGGGTTCAACAATTACCGCCGCAAGCTCCTGGGCGTGCGCCTCGATCAATGCCCGTGCGTGGGCCGGCTCGTTATAGGGGCAGACGATGGTGTCTCCCAGGACGCTGTCCGGAAAACTCCCGTCCACGGCCGTGGACGCTGGCGCCGCAATATCGCCGCGCCCGGCAGGCGTTGGCACCAGCGAGACTTCCGCCTGTTCGTAGCTGCCGTGGTAACCGCCCTCCATTTTCATGATTTTCTGCCGGCCGGTGGCCGCCCGGGCGCAGCGCAGGGCCATGAGCGTGCCCTCGGTGCCTGAGCTCGTGAAGCGTAGGGTCTCAATCGATTCGATGCGCCCGCTGATGAGCTCCGCGAGCTCGATCTGATCCAGGTTCGGTGCTGCGTAGGCCGATCCTTTC
>JBCDDI010000348.1:0-4460 GCA_039180365.1 Pseudomonadota bacterium | reverse complement strand
TGATGTTCGATGCCGGCTTCCTCCCGGAAGGGGAGATCTTTCTGGAAGCCGGCATCGAACATCAGGCTATGGCGCTGGCCCTGCCGATCCCCTGGGAAACCCAGAGCGACGTCCCCCGCCCGACGGTCCGTCAGGAAGCGGCGCCAGAGGCTGCCGAGTCCGCGGAACTGAAACACCACGACGGCGAAGGGGACATGATCAGCGGCCTGATCACCCTACTGGAAACCGCCACCCGGCATGTGCGCATTTACAGTCAGGAGCTCGATCACACGATCTTCGATCGGAGTGACGTGATTGATGCATTGTCGGCCTTCGTTCGCAGCGGCCCGCCGGCCCGGCTGCAGGTGCTCATCCACTCCAGCAGCAGCATCGTCAGCCGCGGCCACCAGCTCTTAAGCCTCGCCCGGCGCCTGGACAGTAAGATTGAGATCCGCACGGTTCCCGGCGAACTGGCAACAGACCAGCACACGACCGCGATCATCGACGAGCAGGGTTATCTGCTGCAGCCCGATCATCGTGAGTATCAGGCCCAGGGCAACGTGTTCGATCCGGTGGTTGCGAATCGCTTGCTGGAGCGCTTCGACTATCTCTGGGACCGAAGCCAGACAGATCCGGAGCTCCGAGTGCTTCGGCTCTAGCTTCTACCTGTTAGCTTGCCGTTAGCTTGCGGCGTTGAGACGCCCGTCCGCTTCTTCGAGCAGCGCCTGTAGCTCGCCATAGGACTCCGCAGCTGCGTACTGCGGATAGTCGGCGCGCACGTTATCCGGGGCCATGAAGAAAAAGCCGGCATCCGCTTCCTCAAGCATGGATACGTCATTGTAGGAGTCACCGGCGGCCAGAATCTTGTACTCGAGGGAGCGGAAGGCACGCACGGAACAACGTTTCGGATCAGGCTGGCGAATGCGGTAGCCGGTGATCCTGTCGTTGTCGACGACCAGCTTGTGGCAGAGCAGCGTCGGCCAGCCGAGCTTCGCCATGAAGGGCTTGGCAAACTGATAGAAAGTGTCTGAGATGATCGCCACCTGAAAACGCTCCCGCGCCCAGTCGAGAAAGGCCTGTGCCCCGGGCAGCGGCTCGAGCGTATCAATGACGGCTTCAATGCGCGAAAGCGGCAGATCGTTCTCCGCGAGAATGCCGAGGCGCATCTGCATGAGGTCGTCGTAAACGGGTATGTCGCGGGTGGTTTTGGTCAGCCCCTCAATACCGGTTTCAGCGGCCACGGCCAGCCAGACTTCAGGGATCAGCACGCCTTCCAGATCCAGACACAACACGTTCACCGACAGATTCCTCCTGATAAGGGCACCCGGCGAGGACACCCTGCGCCGGAAAAGCCGGCGAGCTTACAACGTCCCTAGCGCGCGGGCACCTCAACCTCAGCAAAGAGCCGGTCGCGCTCGGCTTTCGTCGAGCAGGCAACAGCCGCATCCACCATCTCCCGGTCGAGATGTGGTGCGAACCAGGCAATAAAGTCGTACATGTATTTCCGCAGAAAGGTGCCGCGACGGAAGCCGATGTGCGTCATGCTCGGTGTGAAGAGGTGATCGGCATCGATCACCACAAGATCCTCGTCCTGCTCCGGATCGAGCGCCATGGTGGCAATGATGCCGACCCCAAGGCCCAGGCGAACGTAGGTTTTGATCACGTCTGTGTCCGTCGCCGTAAACACAACATTCGGCGTAAGGCCGGCGGCCCCAAAGGCATCATCGAGGCGGGAGCGTCCCGTGAAACCGAAGACATAGGTGACAATCGGTTCGGCGGCAACATCTTCGATCGCAAGCTTCTTCTGGGTTCCCGCAAGGGCAGCCAGCGGATGATCGCGGGTCACCACCAGGGAACGGTTCCAGCTGTAACAGGGCATCATGACCAGATCGTTGAAGAGATCGAGCCCTTCCGTCGCGATGGCAAAGTCCACCTGCCCGGTGGCGGCGAGTTCGGCGATCTGGCTCGGTGTGCCCTGATTCATGTGCAGCGATACCTCCGGATAGGTGCTCCGGAACTCCCGGATCACCGGCGGCAGCGCGTAGCGGGCCTGCGTATGAGTGGTGGCGATGGACAGACTGCCCTGCTTCTCGTCGCTGTACTCCTGGGCGATCTGCTTGATGGTCTCGGCTTCCCGGAGGATCTGCCCGGCCATCTCTATGATCGTCTCCCCCACCTGGGTCACGTGCGTGAGGTGTTTGCCGCTGCGGGCGAAGATCTCAACCCCAAGTTCATCTTCGAGGAGCCGGATCTGCTTACTGATACCCGGTTGTGAGGTAAATAGGCTCTGGGCGGTGGCTGAGACGTTCAGGTCGTGATGGGCGACCTCCCAGATATAACGCAGTTGCTGGAGCTTCATGGCGATTCCTCCGCGGGTGGCGCCGTTCGAGACTGCTTATAACTGGATAGTACTAATTTCTCGATTTCTTATTCAATCTTATCCGACGGGTTCCCTTAGCGGTCGTTTGCCACGCCGTGGGGGACGTGGCCCGCTGCCAGATGCGGGCTCGCGCGCTCGCAGTGCTGGGTCTGGTCGTCAAAGAACACATCTGCGCCGAAGGCCCGGAGAAACTCGGTCTTCTCCATGCCGCCGAGAAACAACGACTCGTCCAGGCGCACGTCCCAGGCTCGCAGCGTTCGGATCACCCGCTCATGCGCCGGTGCACCCCGGGCTGTGACCAACGCCGTTCGGATCGGGCAGGCGTTTTCCGGAAACTCGCCCTGCAGTTCATGGAGGGCGCGGAGGAAGTTCTTGAAGGGCCCCCCCTCCAGGGGATCTGCAGCCTGGCGCGCTTCCGTTTCGGAGAAAGCCTCAAGGCCTTCCGCCTGATAGATCTGCTCCGCTTCGTCGGAGAACAGCACGGAATCCCCGTCGAAGGCGAGGCGCAGCTCGTCGCCGCTCCGGTCCCGCAGCTCGCCGCTGCCGCCGAGGAGCGTGGCTGCCGCCACCCCATGCTCAAGGGCATGGGCGACGTCATCGGCCTGCGTGGAGAGAAACAGACTGCCGCCGAAGGCCTGAATGTAACGATAGGGACTTTCACCACCGCAGAATGCGGCGCGGGTGATATCCAGCTCATGGGCCTTTATCGAGTTGAAGATGCGCAGTCCGGTGTCCGCGGAGTTTCGCGACAGCAGTATCACTTCAACTCGATGTTTATCGAGTAACTTATTGATATTCAGAAATTTCTGAACAAAGAAAAAGGCTTCGCCGCGTTCCAGCGCCTTGTCTTCATGGGCAATCTGATAGCGTCGGTAGGCTTCGAGACCCTCCTCCTCATAAACTCGGTTACTGTCGCCGAGGTCAAAGAGCGCCCGGGAGCTGATGGCTATAGTCAGAACCGGTTCGGAGTCAGGCATCTAGGTCCGGGATCAGCTCCGACTCGAGCCGGGCGATCATGTCCTTCAATTTCAGTTTGCGCTTCTTCAGTCGCTGGATGCGCATCTGATCATGGTGCCGCGCATCGACAAGGTGGTGAATCACTTCGTCGAGATCGCGATGTTCCGTTCTCAGCTGCTCCAGCCATTGCTGGATCTCGGCGTTATCCACTCGGACACCTGCTTAGCCGTTCCGTGGCATCATAAGCGCTCACCGGGCGGGCGCAAATGTGAAAACGCGCCCGCGCACAAGGACTTATCGCCTGCCTGGATGCTTCCAGCAGACCACATGGAGGAGGTTCTTCTAGCTCATGGTCATCGTGCTGGCAGCCATCATGGCCTCCGTTGCCTTCGTGGTGCTCATGCGACTGCTCTGGCTGAGCAAGCGTCCCTCGGCGTCCACCACGGTGATTGCCACAGCTGCCCTGGCGCTGGTGGTTGGGCTCGCTGTCCTGGCGGCCACCGGGCGCCTGCACTGGATTGCTGCCGTCGGCGCTGCCCTGCTGCCGTTTCTGCGTCGTGCCCTGGGCCTGTTTCGCTTTCTGCCGCTGTTCCGAGGGCTGTTTGGCGCCTATCAGCAGTACGGCAACCGCCAGAATGACGGCGCTGGCGCGCAAAGCGCCGACGCCATGAGCCGCAATGAAGCTCAGGAGATTCTCGGGCTGGGGCCGGATCCAAAAAAGGCTGAGATTATCGACGCGCACCGGCGCCTCATGCAGAAAGTCCATCCGGATCGGGGCGGATCCACCTACCTCGCTCAGCAGCTCAACGAAGCCAAGCGCGTGCTGCTGAAAGGGGCACCTTGAGCCCGGATGCGTAGGTTTTAAGGTCCAAACTGCGCACCGCGTCACGGGGCAGACGCTGACCTTTGCCTAAGCTCTCAGAATGGCCACAGACTCCCTTCAGGATCGTCGTTCCCAGCCGCGTTTTGCGCCGCAGGCGCTGTCGGCGTTTCTGCGCCTGAAAGGAGAGCTCGGTCGAACGACCGTTGGGGTCCTTGACTTCAATCGCCATGGCCTCGCGGTACAATGCGATCGGCCGCTACCGAAAGAAGCCCATGTCTTTTTGTCTCTCGACGATGGTGAAACGCAGCTTGAGCGGGTTAT
>JBCDDI010000347.1:0-4461 GCA_039180365.1 Pseudomonadota bacterium | reverse complement strand
GCGGCGTGTTCGATCACGTCCGTGCCATCACCATCCGGCAGGCCCAGATCGACGAGCAGAACGTCCGGCGAACAGTCCTCCAAGGCCGCGAGCGCTTCGCTTCTACTCCCTGCGGTAGCGATGACGCTGAAGTCCTCTGAGCCGTCGATCTTCTCGACGAAGCGCGCGCGGGTTTCCGCGTCGTCTTCCACGACCATCACCGAACTTATCTTTTCGCCAGCCATAGCGCTTAGTTACACGCCCGCCACTGAAGGCGCAAGCGCGCGGTCTCACCAGGATTGGTGAGGTGTTACCGGCCCGCTCAGGTCCGGCTTATGAAAAAATGAGTTCGAAGCCCGACTTCTGCAGAGGTGCCGCGCCATCAGGTGCCTCGAGCAGTGCCTCGCAACCAGCGGCAGCGAGTACCTCGCGGTTCTGACGCTGCGTCTCAGCGTCGTCGGCTGCATGGCGTGATCGCAGCCGCTGAGTCTTCCATGCGACGTAAGTGCGAACCGCGGCCGCGAAAGGGACGTTCCGCAGAGTGCTCTTGTACTGTGTGATGCCACGTGGTGCTTTTTCGCCCGGCGTTGCGTTGCTCGCGCACCATTCAGCGTAGACGTCCTCGAGAGAACGGAGCAGAGGTGCCGCGTCTGCGCCGATCAAACTGAGCACGTTCTTTAAAGTGTCGGGGTAGTTGCCCTTAAACCACTCGCCCATCTGACCCGGTACCGGGCGGTTACAACGCTCGATCCACATACACACCTGCAGCGCGTCGTCGTAGAGCTTCTTCCGGGTGACCCGGTCGAGATAGAGGTGTGCGTAGAGCGGCCCCATGAGCGTGCAGTCGGCGAGCGACATACGCTCCCCCAGCAGAAATGGATGCTCAGCGAAGTGCGCGTCCAGCGCTGCGAGCATGGCATCAGTGTGGGCGTCGATGGCGGGGATGGTTTCCGCGGTGACCCCGAGCATCGGCAGGTAGGAACTCATCAGATCGGCCACCGTGTTGCCGCGGGCTGCGTCGCCTGAGAAAGCGCCGAAGGCCCGTCGCAACTCCTGCTCGTTCTCCTCATAGGCCCAGCGGGTGCGCATGCTGACTGTCGGGAAAAATTCATCGGCATAGAGTTCAAAGAGCCGGCAGAGCACCCCGTCCGTGCCCTCTGGAATCAGCGGCGGTTCCGGGAAGCGTTCCTCGAGGACGTCAATTATGTCCGTTGTGTCCTGGAAGACCTCATCCTCCGGTGAGAACAGCACCGGTACGAAGCCAACGCCCGTGCGCTCTGCGATTTGTTGGTTGTCCGGCGGATACTCCACGTGGTGGATTTCCTTGTAACGCAGGGCCGGTCTCAGCTTGGCGGAAAAATGCGAGCGGTCCACGCCCATGAAAATCCAGGGTTTACTCATGCCTGCTTCTCGCGAGTTGGGTTGTTTCAGAGGGTCTCGAGCCTAGCCAGCGCTACTCTCTCTGGCAACGCTTGTAAGGCTGACAACTCAGGGTTCGATGGCGTTTCGGAAAGCTCGGAGGGCGGGCGTCGGCGCATGTCTTGCGACCGTTACCAGTACGAGCTGCACGTCGATGTTTGTGTCGAAATCGACCACCGTGAGCGCATTACTGCGACCGCCGTCTGAAGGCGTTGCCACGTGTGAGCGGGGTGCCAGGGTGACGACGTCACTGGCCCGCGCGAGGGACAAACACGCGGACAGACTGTTCAGGCGATAGCGCGGGGCCGCCGGTGGGTCCGTTTGTTCAGCCAGCGTTTCGAAGAGCCGGTTCTCGTTAAAGTAGCGGCTTGGGATTGCCAGGGGGTAGGCCAGCAGCTGCGCAAGGGTGCGGACGCCTGTCGCCGGATGACCGCGCCGATGCACGAACACCAGATGCTCTTTATGCAGGCGCTCCATTCGCAGCGTGGGCGCGTAAGTGGAGATGGCGAAGTTGGCCTCATCGCCAACGACGAGATCGCATTCCCCGGCGGCGAGATCCCGGTAGATGTCTGAACTTCCAAGCAGCACATCGACCTCAAGCTCCGGATGTGACGTGGTGAGGTGGGCGAGCGCATCGACGAGGAGCGTTTCCGCGGCCAGGGCCACGGCACCCACTCGGATGCCACCGAGCTTTCCCCCGGCGATCAGTTTTGCCTCTGCTTCGAAAGCCGCGGCTGCCTGGAGCGCACGCTCGGCGCGTTCGAGCAGCTGGCGCGCGTTGTCCGTCGGCTCCACGGAACGCGTCGTGCGATTGAACAGACGCAACCCAAGCTGCTGTTCCAGCTGCTGCACCCGCTTGGTGACTGAGCTCTGGGCAATACCCATCGCCTCCGCAGCGGTGCGGAAGCTCCTGTGCCGATAGACGCTGACGAACTGTTCCAGCAAGCGCAGATCACTCATGAGGCCTCCGGCACTTTCGATTCATCTATTTCTGCTGAAAGAAGATTGATTCCATAGTGAGAATAATAACGCGTTAATGATTCGCTATGCTGCCTGATTGATTCGGGAGGAAGGACGGTTGGATAAGCGCGTTACAGGGGCCCGGGTGTTCAGGCGAGGGCGGGCTTTCGCCTACCTCGAGGAGCAGGATCGCTATCTCACGCGATCGGAGGCGCCGGAGTTCCGCTATGGCCTCATCGGCTGCGGCATGATGGGCCAGGAGCATATTCGCAATGCGCTCATGGTTGGCCGGGCGGCCATCGGCGGTGTTTACGATCCCTCCGAAAACAGTATTCACCACGCGCTGCAGAGTGTGAGTAAGGTTGCCGGCGCTGCCACGCCGACTGTCTATGCGTCGCTGGAAGCTGCTTGCGCAGACCCTGATACCGATGCCCTGATCGTTGCGACCCCGAACCACACCCATCTCGACGTGATGCGAGCGGCCACCCGCTATGACAAGGCGATCTTCCTGGAGAAGCCCATCGCCACCACAGTGGCGGACGCCTTTGAGGTCTGTCGCCTCGCGGCGGGACACGCCAAACCGGTGCGCTTCGGGCTGCAATATCGCTACAAGGCCATCTACACAGAAGCGATTGCGGAAGTCTTCGAACGCGACAGCGTCGGCCAGGTGCACAGCATCAATATGCTCGAGCACCGTTTCCCGTTCCTCGACAAAGTGGGCCAGTGGAACAAATTCAATAGCCTCACCGGCGGCGCCCTGATCGAGAAGTGCTGCCACTACTTCGATCTGATCAATCTGTTTGCCGGCGCGACACCCGAGCGGGTTTACGCCCTTGGCAGTCAGGCGGTCAATTTTAAAGACTTCACCTACGACAACCGCCAGGCCGACGGTCTCGATCAGGCCCAGGTGAGCATCAGCTATGACAACGGCGTGCTCGGCGCCTTTTCTCTATGCATGTTCGTGCCAGGTTCCCGGGAAGAGCTCACGGTTTGCGGTGATGCCGGTCGTCTGCAGGTGTCCGAGCAGGCGCGCCTTGGGGAAGAAAACCTGAATGAGCTCGAAGTCTGGAGCGGTGAAAACGGCACTTCACGACGGAGCAGCCCGAGTTATCCGTCCTACATCGCAAAGGCAGGCCACCACGGTTCTACCTTCTTTGAGCATGTGGCTTTTGCCGAGGAGCTGGCAACGGGCATCGCCTCCGGGCCGAGTCTGGCCGATGGTTTCTGGTCAGTGGCAGTCGGCGCCGCGGCCCAGCGCTCCATTGAGGTTGGTGAAGCTGTCACCGTGGCCGATCTGCTCCCCATCGATTTTGACGCGGCGCTCCTCGAAGGCTCGCCGCCACACAACACCTGATAGAGAACACCTATGAGCAATCTCATCGATCCGAACCCACGCAGGCTGGGTGATTCCCTCGAGGTCGGTCCCCTCGGCTATGGCTGCTGGCGGTTGGTTAACATGCCTGCGAACGATGCACAGCTGCGCATCGAGCGGGCGCTGGAAAATGGAATGAACCTGATTGATACCGCAGACGTTTACGGTCTCGATTGGGGCGGCACGGCTTTCGGATCGGCGGAAACGCTGCTTGGGGAAGTGCTCGCATCCGCGCCGGGACTGCGCGAGCGCATGGTGCTTGCCTCCAAAGGCGGCATCATCCCCGGTGTACCCTACGATTCCGCCTATCTCGCCACGGCCTGCGAAGACTCGCTGCGGCGCCTCGGTGTGGAACAGCTCGACCTTTATCAGGTGCATCGCCCTGATCTGCTCACCCACCCGCAGGAAACGGCGCGGGTCCTCGAAGGGCTCAAGACGAGCGGCAAGGTGCGGGAGCTTGGGGTTTCGAACTACACACCGAGTCAGACGCAGGCGCTGCTCAGCTATCTGGATGACGGGATTGTCAGCCAGCAGCCCGAGTACTCTGCGCTGCACCTGGATCCGATCTTTGACGGTACCTTCGACCAGTGTATGGCCTATGGTCATCTCGTACTGGCCTGGAGCCCGCGCGGCGGTGGGCGCCACGCGGGAAGAGCGGGGAGAGATGGAGGAGAAGACGTGCCGGCGGCCCAGGCCGACGCACACCGCAAAAAGGCCCAGCGCGCAGGCGG
>JBCDDI010000346.1:0-4461 GCA_039180365.1 Pseudomonadota bacterium | reverse complement strand
TGCGGGGCCTGCACCATGCATGTGGACGGCGCCGCCCTGCGCACCTGCATGCTGCCGGTAAGCGCCGTGGCCGGCAAAGCGGTCACCACCATTGAAGGCATCGGTACGCCGGAATCGATGCATCCCGTGCAGGCCGCCTGGGTGGAACTCAGTGTGCCACAGTGCGGCTACTGCCAGTCCGGGCAGATCATGGCTGCGGCCGCGCTCCTGGCAGACAATCCTGCGCCCACCGGTGAAGAGGTGGAGCAGGCCATGGCTGGCAACATCTGCCGCTGCGGCTGCTACGTGCGCATCAAGGAGGCAATTCTCGCGGCAGCCGGTACTGACCTCGGCTACGACGCGGCAGCCCCGAAGGAGGTAGAAGCATGAGCACGGTGAACCTCTCCCGTCGTAAGTTCCTTGGCTCGAGTGCCATGGTTGGTGGTGGCCTGGTGCTCGGATTCTCACTGTCCGGGTGCTCGCGCAGTCCGCTGCCGATCGATGCGACCGCCGGCCAGCTGGTGCCGAACGCGTTTCTCCAGATCACGCCGGACAACGTCATCCGATTCTTCTGCCCGCGCGACGAAATGGGGCAGGGCGTGACCACGGGGCTCGGCACGCTGATTGCCGAAGACCTCGACGTAAACCCGGCGAGCCTCGATATTGCTTTTGCGGGTCCTCACTCGGACTACAACAATCCCGCCATGGGGGTGCAGGGTACCGGCGGCAGCAGCTCGCTGTCGGCGCATTTCACCCAGCTCCGCCAGGCGGGCGCCGATGCTCGAGCCCTGCTGCTGGATGCGGCAGCAAAGGACCTCGGGGTGCCTCGCGGCAGTCTCAGTACAGAAGACGGTCACGTCCTTGCTGAAGGTAAGCGGCACCCCTACGGGCAGTTCGCTGCAACGGCGGCTGGACTGCCCGTACCGGAAGGTGCGCCCCTGAAGGCGCAAAGTGAGTGGCGCTGGATCGGCCAGGACTTCCCGCGGCTCGACGCCGTCGCCAAATCCACGGGCACCGCGGACTTCGGCATTGATATTGAAGTCCCCGGCATGCACTACGCGGTGGTCCGGCGTTCACCGGTTTCCGGCGCTCGTCTGGTTTCCGTAGACACGGCTCCGGCGGCCGCCATGCCGGGTGTGACCGACGTCGTCGAGATCTCGAGCGGTGTTGCCGTTGTTGCCGAGAAGTTCTGGCAGGCCAAGCAGGCCGCTGCGGCGCTTGATCCCAAATTCGAGGAAGTAGCGCTTAACCAGGTGAGCTCCGAGCAGGTCCGGCGCGACTATGCCGCCGCCATGACCGCTGAAGATGACGTGGTCGGCACCGACGACGGCGACGTTGCCGCCGGTCTTGAAGCTGCGGGTACGGTGCTCGATCACGAGTACTGGACGCCTTATCTCGCGCACGCGCCCATGGAACCCATGAGTGCCGTGCTGCGCATCGATGACGGTGAGGCGGAGATCTGGGCCGGGACGCAAGGCATTGGCGCAGCCCAGGGGCTCGTGTCACGGGTGTCAGGGATTCCCATCGAAAAGGTGCGGGCGCATAACACCTATCTGGGCGGCGCCTTTGGCCGTCGCGGCACGCTCACCCATGTGATTGAGATCACCGAGATTGCCATGGCCGCTGAAAAGCCCATCCATCTCGTCTGGTCCCGGGAAGACGACATCCGTCACGGTCTCTATCGGCCGGCATCGTTGATGAACATCAAAGCCGGCGTTGACGCTGACGGTCGACTCACTGCCTGGCAGGCGAAGCGCGTTGGCGGCAACATTACGCCGATCACGTTGAAAAACATGTTACCGGCGCTGTTCCCGGGCCTCGGTGACGGTCCCGTGGACTGGATGGTGGGTCTTTCGGAAGGGGTGTTCAAAGGCTGGATACCTGATCCCTCGAGCCTCGAGGGACTCTTTGAGGACTATGAGACGGAGAACAAGCGTGTTGCCCACACAACCGTCGACCACGGCCTGCCACTGACCTTCTGGCGTTCTGTCGGCCACTCCTATACGGCTTTTGCCAAGGAGTCGATGATGGACGAGCTGGCGCTGGCTACCGGCGTTGATCCCGTGGATTTCCGCCTGAAAAATACCGCTAACAACCCGCGGCTCAACAACGTGATCCGCGTTGCCGGCGAAGCCCTGGCGGCCATGGCGCCTGCGCCGGGGAGACATCTCGGCTTTGCGGCACATCACTCCTTTGCGACAGACGTTGCTGAGATTGCGGAAGTGTCGGTGACTGACGGCCAGATTCGCGTGCACAAGGTCACCTGCGTGGTTGACTGCGGTATCGCCGTGAACCCGGACGTTGTTCGTGCGCAGATGGAAGGTGCGGTCATGTATGGCCTCACAGCGGCCCTATACGGTGACATCAACCTTAAGGACGGCGCCGTGGCCGAGAGTAACTTCCACGACTACCCGATTCTGCGCATGAACGAAGCCCCGGAAGTCGAGGTGATCATCGTTGACAGCGGCACAGAGCCAACGGGTGTTGGTGAACCGGGCCTGCCGCCGATTGCCCCTGCGGTTGCCAACGCCGTCTATCGAGCGACCGGCGAACGGCTCCGCTCGCTGCCGCTTAAGCTTAAGGCCTGAGGCGGGTCAGGCGTCCCTGGTCAGGATTCCTGTGGGGAATCCGTCCAGGCTCTGCTGATTCTTCTCCGCCCAGTAGCTGGCGACACCCTCTGGTCCGCGCTTGTCGGCCCAGAGGGTCAGGGCCTGGCGGTCTTCCTGATAGTCCATGAGCGGCACTGCGTAACCGCAGGAAGTCTGCACGAGGTCGACGTCCACCAGAAAATACTGGCGGGTGCCCGTGGACGCCGGGATCATGGCAGCGAAGGCGTCGAAGCCTTCGTCCCGCGGATGCACAACGGTCGCCTTGCCATAGACCCGAAGGATCAGCGGCGGTCCTTCGAAGGCGCACCACATGAGGGTGATGCGATTCAGGGCCTGCACGTGGGCGGCGGTTTCGTTTCCGCTGCCGGTAAGATTCATCCATAGAATCTGTTTCGGACCGAGGACCCTCAGGGAATCCTGACCCTTCGGCGAGACGTTGATGAGCCCGTCCGGTGCGGCTGAGCCAACAAAGAAAATCTTCTGGCGTTCGATGAAGGCGCTGAGTTCATCGCTGAGGGCATCAAACTGGTCGGCCATTGTTGTGCTCCTTTGTGCTCTTTGGGGGAGGTCAGGTACCGCAGAAGGTCTGCATGACCCGCTCGTGAGGCTCCGGTGCCTCCATCAGTGAGTCGTCTTCGGGCACCTCGTAAGGGTTCTGCAGGCTCTCGTGGAGCGTCTTGAAAGGATTGAAATCTCCTTCGATACCCGCCTGAATCACCGCTTCAACCCGATGGTTCCGGGGGATGATGCACGGGTTAGCGGTGCCCATGCGCTTCAGCGCCTGCTCCGTGTCACCCTCTGCCTGCAGCCGCGCTTGCCAGCGTTGCACCCAGCGGTCCAGGGCGTTATCACCATCGGTGCCTGTTTTTGTCTGTGCCTCGAGCTCTGCCTCGAGTCCGCCTGTTGAGAAGTCGGCTTTCAGCGCTTTCGTCAGGGCAGAAAAGCTCCGGGTGAAATCGGCATTGCCTGCGGCCAGTAAGCCGAGAAAATCGTTAAAAAGCTCGGCATCCGCTGGCGATGGCCGGCCAAGACCGAACTTGGCGCCCATACTGCCGAGCCACTCAGCCTGGTACTGCTCAACGAACCCTTCGAGGACTTCCGTTGCCAGATCAATTGCCGCGTCTTCGTCTGCGGCCAGCAGCGGCAGCAGCGTTTCTGCGAAGCGCGCGAGGTTCCACTGGCCAATGCCCGGCTGCCGGCTGTAGGCATAGCGACCCATCTGATCAATGGAGCTGAACACCTTGTCGGGGTCGTAGTGATCCATGAATGCGCAGGGGCCGAAATCGATGGTTTCTCCGGCGATCGAGGAGTTGTCGGTATTCATCACACCATGAATGAAACCCACCGCCATCCAGCGGGCAATGAGGGCAGCCTGGCGGCGGCCAACGGTGCGCAGCAGCTCGAGATACGGTCCGTCCGACTCCCGGCACTCCGGGTAGTGCCGGTCGATGACGTAGTCGGCAAGGCGGGTTACCGCCTCCCAGTTGCTGCGGGCAGCAAAGAATTGAAAGGTGCCGACGCGGATATGACTGGATGCGACGCGGGCGAGCACCGCGCCGGGCAGCGGCTCTTCGCGATACACCATCTCTCCGGTGGTGACGGCAGCTAGGGCTCGCGTGGTCGGGATGCCGAGGGCGTGCATGGCCTCGCTCACCACGTATTCCCGGAGCACGGGCCCGAGCGCTGAGCGGCCGTCACCTCCGCGGGAAAAAGGCGTCCGGCCGGCGCCTTTCAGCTGCAGGTCATGGCGCTTGCCCTCGCTGTCGATAAGCTCTCCGAGGAGGACCGCACGCCCGTCCCCAAGCTGGGGTACAAAGTTGCCGAACTGATGACCCGCATAGGCCATGGCCAGTGGTCGGCTGCCAGGGAGCAG
>JBCDDI010000345.1:0-4469 GCA_039180365.1 Pseudomonadota bacterium | reverse complement strand
GGAACTCGAGAACGGCCTCCGGCTGGCCAAAGGTGAAGAGGTTGTTGAGAGCCTCGACGCCCGTTTCCGTTAAGAGCGGGTCGTCGGCAGGATCCGGCTCTTCGTCGGCTTCCTGTTCCTCTTTGCGCAGCTCTTCGAGGGCGTCCAGGCTCTCAACAACCTCTTCACCTTTGGCCAGCCGGAGGCCGTTCTCGAGTTCCAGCAGCCAGGCGTCTTCGGCTTCTTTCTCCTGGGCGCGCGTGCTTTCTTTCAACGACAGATGCGTGCGCTGGCTGTTCTCCTTCGCTTTTGCGGAGAGGGAACGCATGTAGTTGAAGTCCGGGTGGTCTTCCGTGCGTTGGTTGTGCGCGGCCTGCAGCTCCGGCAGCAGCGTCTCAATCTGGTTCGTCTGCGGGTAGATGGCCGGCTGGATTACATCCCAGGGCAGAGCGTCGTCCAGGGAGCTTTCACCGATCCTTTCTGCATCGAAGGTTTCCGGGAACTCAATGTCCGGGAGTACGCCCTGGTGCTGCGTCGACTGACCGGAAACCCGGTAGAACTTCGCTGCGGTGATTTTCAGCTGACCGCGATTCAGGGGCACAAGCGTCTGGACCGTGCCTTTCCCGAAGGTCTGATTACCGATGATGATGCCGCGGCCGTAGTCCTGAATGGCGCCGGCGAAAATCTCCGAGGCGGACGCGGACAAACGATCTACCAGGACAGCCATCGGACCATCCCAGGCAACGTCGTCGTCGTTGTCAGCGTAAACGTTGGCGCGACGGCTGGCGGACTTTACCTGAACGGTGGGTCCGGACTTGATGAAGAGCCCCGTCAGCGAGTCGGCTTCCTGCAGTGAGCCGCCGCCGTTGTTGCGCAGATCGATGATCAGGCCATCG
Source organism: Pseudomonadota bacterium (assembly GCA_039180365.1). Classification (GTDB taxonomy): domain Bacteria; phylum Pseudomonadota; class Gammaproteobacteria; order Pseudomonadales; family Azotimanducaceae; genus SZUA-309. Next base: position 3,594 of record JBCDDI010000345.1, on the reverse strand, counting down.
ATGCCGTCGCCTTCCGTCAGCTCGGTGATGAGCCGGCGCACGTCGCGAGTGGTGCTTTTATAGTTCGGGTCACCCTGCTGCACGGCTTTGAAGTCAACGTAAAAGGTCGGGATGCTGATGATGCCGATGCGCTTCGTCTGGCCGTTCTCCGTGAGCTCAAGGACCTGCTTCTGCGCAGCCTGCTCTTCCAGCTTCACGGTGTTGCGGGTGATCTGAATAACCCGGGTGCTGTCGTCGTCGGTGCTGCTCGGGATCACTTCCAGGCGGACCGTAGAGCCCTTCGGTCCGCGGATCAGCTCCACAACGTCGTCAAGACGCCAGCCGACCACGTCAATGAGCGGCCCGTTTTCGCCCTGGCCCACGCTGACAATGCGATCGGAGGGGCCGATGAGACCGGACTTGTCTGCCGGTCCTGCAGGCACGAGCTCAACTACGGAGGTGTACTCGTCCTCATTGCGCAGTACGGCGCCGATGCCTTCGAGGGACAGGGACATGTTGATGTTGAAGTTCTGTGAGGTCCGCGGTGAGAAGTACTGCGTGTGCGGATCGTAAGTGCTGGCGAAGGCGTTGACGTAGAGCTGGAAGGCATCCTCACTCTTGGTCTGACGGCTCTGCTTCAGCCGGTTTGTGTAGCGCTTTGTCAGCAGCTCCTCGATCTCTTCGATCTCCTTGCCGTTCAGCTTCATGCTGAGCGCGGCGGCTTTCAGACGCTTGCGCCAGATTTCATCGAGGGCCTTTTCATCGGCGGGCCAGGCTGCGTTCTCCCGATCAATCTCGATGGATTCCTCGACTTCAAAGTTCACCTCGAGGAGTCCGGCTTCAAGCTCGCTGAGCAGAAAATTCAGACGACCGTCGAGGCGGGTCTGGTAGAGATTGAAGATTTCAAAAGCGGGTTCCAGGTTGCCGCGGACGAGCGCGTCGTCCAGGACGTAGCGGTATTTTTCCAGGTCCTGCACGTCGTCCTCGAGGAAGTAGACCTTCGCGCCGTCGAGCATGGACAGATATTTTTCGAAGATCTCGCTCGACAGCTGATCGTCGAGGGGCTTCTTAATGAAGTGGTTGTGGCGCAGCTGGTCGACGACGCCGAGGACCGTCCGCGGATGTACGTCCAGCGGCGAGAGAGCAACAATTTCGGCCCGGGCCGCATCCATTGGATCCGGCGTTGTGGAGATCGCAACCTGCGAGCCCGCTTCCAGGGCCTGCGGTTCTGCCCAGACCCTTGCCCAGGGATTGGTGAGCAGCGCGGTGACTGCGAGTACAGCTGCAAGGCCCATGAGTGGCGTCATCTTTCCTGCGAAAGCGCTGAGCGCCTGTGCCTTACTCGCCGAAGCGGTTGTCGTTTTCTGCATGTGTCCTGTCGCTTCTTTCCAGTTGTTTGTCCGGTCTCTCACGCCGGTTCGTTCATTCCAGACGCTTAGCATCTGGTCAGTCCCATTGGTCGCTGAACCGTCGTCTGGCTCATCTGATCGCGGACGGCGTGGGCCGCCACACCGGGACATCAGCGCACCCCGGCGCATTCGCGTGACCGATCGGTCCAGACCGGTCTTTGGGCTGTGATCCTGCTTGATCCTGCATTCGACCAGCCAGGGCAACGTCTTCGTCTTTTCGCGGTGCTTCGCAGTAGCGTCTTGCGCCGTCTGCCTAGCCCGCCTTATGCGAGTCTCCGATGCTTGCGGAGAGGTTACATCGCCGTGTTGCGCAGTTTACGTGACAGCTTCTTCAAGAAGCTGGTCGTAGCGCCCGTCGCCGTCACCCATCCTGTGACATTTGCGCTTTAAACACGGGTTGCACCTTCTTTATGATGCCCGGCCGCTGGGTAGGTTCCCCCTAACCTCTCCATCGAGACTAGCCAAAACCTGAAACAGGACCTATGAACGGAATGTAACCCGGTGCTCAGGGGCTCGGCAACCGGAACGAGGAGACTGTATGACCCTCTCGAAAAGCCCGGCGTTCTTGCCGGCAGCGTCAGGCCAGCTGTGGCATTCGACCCGATTTCTGCTTGGCTCTGCGCTGATCGCCAGTGCTCTGACCTTGGCGAGCCCTCTGGCTTCCGCCGCTGAAGTGGAACTCGACAGCGACGCGCAGAAAGCCAGCTACAGCATCGGCTACTCCATGGCGACCAACATCCGCCGCGAGTTCGGTACAGACATGGATCTGGCGGCCTTTGAAGCCGGCGTGCGAGATCAGATCGCGGGTACAGACAGTCAGCTGACGGAAGCAGAGGCAAATGCCGCGCTGCAGTCCCTGGTGCTGGCCCGACAACAGGCGGCGGATGCCAAAGCAACGGAGAACAGCAGCATGGGTAAAGAATTTCTGGCGGAAAACGGTGCGCGGGAAGGAGTAGTGACGCTGCCTTCAGGTCTGCAGTACGAAGTACTCACCGACGCGGAAGGCCCGAAGCCGCTGCCGACGGATCGGGTGACTACCCACTATCGCGGTACGCTCATCGATGGCACGCAGTTCGACAGCTCCTACGACCGTGGCCAGCCGGCAACCTTTCCACTCAACGGCGTCATCGCTGGATGGACGGAAGCGCTGCAGCTCATGTCGCCGGGCGCCAAGTGGCGGCTCTATATTCCGCCGGAGCTCGCCTATGGCGATCGTGGCCAGGGACCGATCCCGGCCAACTCGACGCTGGTCTTCGACGTCGAACTGATCTCTATCAACTGATCTGACCGGATCCGACGCCAGCTCCGGGGCACCGTCTCGAGCTAAGCGTCCGGGTCAATAACGATCTCCAGGGCCTCAAGAATGCCGAGGCCCTGGGTCATCCCCATCCGCACCCCGGCAAGGCTCATTACCCGCGGATCCAGGCTGTTGAAGCTTGTGCCACGCAGATCGGCGCCGGTGAGATCCAGTCCCTGCCCCTTCAAGCCGTTCAGATCGGACCCTGAGAGATCAGCGCCGGCCAGGCTGCAGTTGTGCGCCAGCAGATCGATCATGCGATTAGCCGTGAGCTCGCACTCGGCGAGATAGGTGTTCGAAAGATCGCCGAAGGCGAAGTTGCAGTCGTGCATGCGGAAGCGCGCCAGGGTGCTGGCACCGCGAATCGGCAGCGCAAAGTCGCAGTTTGAGAAATCCGCCCCCTGCAGCTGACAGTGCTCGAGCGCTAGATCGTAGGTGCTGGCGTGACTGAAGAGCGCCGTTGTGAGATCGCAGCGGAGAAAGCGCGCCTCCTGCAGCCGGGCGTAGGAAAAATCGACCGGTTGCTCGGCATCGTTTTCCGGGAAGGCCCGGCACCGCTCAAAGTTTGCTGCTGTGAGATCGGCGTGGCGGAAATTAGCGCCCACGAGCGTGCAGCCTGCGAAGCTGGCTCCGGCGAGATCCGCATCGGCGAAGTCGGCGCCGGAGAGATCCTCGTCGTGAAAACTCGCCGTCATTCGGCTACCTTACCCGCCATGGTCGATTCGCTGCTAGAAGACAAGTCGGGGAAAACGCCCAGCTCACGCCTCAGCAGCAGGCTGGCTCGAACGATCGTCCTTGGCTCTATTGCTGTGGCCGTGGCCCTCTACTGGCTGGCCCGGAGCTATGGGGTCGAACTCGACGAGTTACTCGGCTATCTGAAAACGAGCCTGCTCTTCGTCGGCTTCTTTG
>JBCDDI010000344.1:0-4518 GCA_039180365.1 Pseudomonadota bacterium | reverse complement strand
TTGCGACCTTCCGGCGTCTCATTGTTCGCAACGGGGCGTGCTTCTCCGTAGCCCATGGCGTTCAGATTGGCCGGTGAGATGGGCAGGCTGCCCAGAAGATGCTGCACAACGGCGTCGGCTCGCGCTTGCGACAGGCTGAGGTTGTCGGCATCGGAGCCGAACGCATCCGTGTGGCCTTCCACCACCACGCGGCTCTCCGGAAACTCGCTGATGGCGGCTTCGAGAGTGTCGAGCAGCGCGAGATGTTCGTTCTTCAAACGCGACACACCGCTGTCGAAGTTGAGTCCGATCATGCGGATGATCACCGTATCACCCTGGCGCAGAACCGTGGCTTCGTTGGCCTCGAACAGAGATTCAACGGTAGCGAAGCGCTCCCGATGGCGTGCCTGCTGCTCGAGCCGACGGTTCTGCTCGGCGATCAGCACTTCGAGTTCCTCGATGGTCTGATTGCCGCCACCAAGCAGCTCCTGCATCTTGCCGGCCTGCTCAGAAAGTCCCGTGTAGGCGGCGTCTTTGTCTTCGAGCTGCTGGGCGAGGGTGCGCTCGCGCATCTGAACCCTTTCGATGGCTTCAAGCAGCGCATCGATCGCGGCGGCCTCGCCGTAGTCGAAGTAAACGGGGGTATCCAGCGAGGCACCCATGCGGCCGATGGAAGCCTGCCAGGTGAGGAGAATTTCCTCGAGGGTGGTTTCGCGACCGCGAATCCGGTGTTCGAGCTTGGCAACATAAATGGCGTGCAGCGCGTTGTGTTTCGCGTCGGCGGCGAGGCTTCGTGGCTTGTCGGTGTCGTAACGGTTGGCCGTGAGCTCCTTTTCAGCCGCTTCGAGGTACTGCTGGGCGTTGGTGAGTGACAGCGGTGCGTAGCGTTCAGCCTTCAGCTTTTCCGCCATCCGCAGGTACTCGCGGGTTTCGCTCAGATAGTTGGCCTTGATGGCAATGAGCTCGCCGTCCCGATAGGAAGCCTCCGCTTTGGCGGCGTAACGTTCGGCGGACTTGATGCTGCCGCGCTCAAGGCGCCGCGTCGCTTCGGCGAAATCGGCTTCGCCGTCATCCCAATGGCGCGTGGCATAGCTGGGTGCTTCGCTTGCATGCGCGTCTTCACGGGCGCGGATCACACTGTCGAGCGCCGTCGCCGCAATCTCTGCAGCTTCCCGGGCCTTGTTGAAATGCGTCTCCGCCTTGGTCAGATAGCGGCGGATGCTGTCGATGCTGCCACCGCGCCCGTAGGTGCTTTCTGCACGGTCGTAATATTCGACGCCATCAGCGTAGCCAATTGGGGCGAGGAGGGCTGCATCAACAGCGTCGGCCCGCTCCCGGGCGGCGTCGGTGGTACCGAAGAGCGGTTCACGCATGCTGCTCAGGCCCGCTTGCAGGCTTTGCGCGGCGAGCAGTAGCACGGTGAAGGCGATGGTGCGGTAGCCCTGGCTCCGCAGAGAACTTGAAAGGCGCATGGGTATCGTCCGTTATGGCAGATTCTTCAATGAATTCATGACATTACGGGGAACTTCAGCCCCAGAGTGCGAACTCGGCCACGGCCTGAGCTCTTGAGTTAGCATGAGCGACCGCAAAGTCAGGAATCAGTGCGTGAGTTCACAGACGACGAGGGACGCAGTCATCATTGGGGCGGGGGTCATTGGCTGCGCCATTGCCCTTGGCCTGACCCGACGCGGACTCAAAACCCTTAACGTGGATGCACTGCCGGCGCCAGGTTACGGCTCCACGAGCCACTCGTCAGCGATCGTTCGCTCCTTCTACAGCCACACCACCTCCGCCGCCATCGCCCATGAGGCGCGTTTTCGCTGGCTCGATTGGGCTGACTATCTCGCTCATGAAGATCCTGCGGGGCTTGCCCGCTATCGGGAGTGTGGTGGCCTGGTGCTCGTCCGCGAAGGCGAGGAAGACGCCTATGCACGGAACCTCGAGGCCCTCGATGCGATCGGTGCCAGCTACGAATGGCTGGATGCCCGGGCGCTGGCCGAACTCTATCCGGGCATCTGTCTTGATGCCTTCGGGCCCGCGAAACGACCAGATGACCCGGGCTTCGGATTGCCCGTCCCAGGCCGGATGAGCGGTGGCATCTATCTTAAGGAGGCGGGCTATGTCTCCGACCCGCAGCTTGCCGCGGGCAATCTGAAAGCCGCGGCTGCCGAGCTTGGCGCCGAGTTTCGTTTTGGTGCCCGCGTGGCCGAGATAAGAGCGCAGAGGAACGCGGTTGCAGGAATATTGCTGGAAGATGGCACGGCGCTGTCCGCGCCGATCGTGATCAATGCGGCGGGTCCTCACTCCAGCCACATCAACGCACTCGCCGGTCTGACCGATTCGCTCAGGATCCAGACTCGTGCCCAGCGCCATGAAGTCGCCTACCTGCGTGCACCGGAGGGCTACATCGAAGGCGGTAACGGCTTCGTCGTGGATCTGGATGCCGGCGTTTATCAGCGTCCCGACGGGCCGGATCTGCTGATCGGAACGGCTGACCCGCCCTGCGACGATGAGGACATCGTCGACCCCGATGACTACAACGCCGGCTTCACAAACCAGTGGACAACGCAGGTGCATCGCACAGCCCAGCGTTTTCCCGCGCTGCCCATCGAAAACACCGCCCGTGGCACCGTGGGGCTCTACGATGTGTCCAATGACTGGATCCCGATCTACGATCGCACGGAGCTGGAGGGCTACTACCTGGCGATTGGCACCAGCGGAAATCAATTCAAGAACGCGCCGGTAGTAGGCGACCTCATGGCCGAGATCGTGACTGCCGGACGCGATCACGACCAGACGCCGGCGCGTTTGTCACTGCCGCATTTGAAGCGGACGGTGGATCTGTCGTTCTATTCCCGGAATCGGGAGATTCAGGACACCCGTTCGGTGCTCGCCTGATATTTTGTGTTGCCTCGATCCTTGGGCATCCATGGATCTCTCGCTGCGCAACGAGTGACATGCTCAGGGAAAGTAACGGTTTGACTCTTTCCATTGGCGACTGTAAATTGCGGACAAAATTTATCCGTAAATACTGACCCTTCGGTCTTTGCAGCTGCAGCTGAAGGCAATTGAAGGTAACTAAAGGCAATAAGGTCTGATTCTCCATGAAATACCTACTTATCGGAGTCGTTCTCCTGCTCGTGCTGGGCGTCGGCGGCTTCTTCTATCTGGGTCAGCAGTCGCAGTCCGGCACTGCACCCGGCCTTGCGGATGGGCGGCTCACGCCTTGTCCGGACTCTCCGAACTGTGCATCGAGTGAGCCGGGGACGGTGGCTGATAAGCAGGTTGAGCCATTTCCCGCCGTGGTCTGGGCCCTGCTGCCTGGAACGATCGCGGAATTGGGTGGCACGGTGACAAAGGAAGAGGCTGGCTATCTGGCCGCCGAATTCACGTCCAGCACTTTCGGGTTTGTTGATGACGTTGAGTTCCGCCTTGGGGAAGACATGGTGCACGTACGCTCCGCGTCACGTGTCGGTCACTCTGATGGAGGTGTAAACAGCGCGCGCGTTGCGGCGCTGCGTCTAAGCCTAGGCCTTTGAACCTTGAAGATTGGCAAAGGGGTCGAGTGGGCAGCGCATACCTGCGCGTTGCTTGCCCTGCTGCCGCGTGGCGCTGTACTTCCTGGAGATGCGTTGGCTGACTTTCTGGGCGTACCCACGCCTTATCTTGCCAAACAGCTCCAGGCACTGAGTCGGGCCGGGATTGTGACGGCGAAGCGCGGCGCAGCTGGTGGCTACCGCCTGGCGCGTGTCCCCGAAACCTTGTCGCTCTGGGACATCACCGCAGCGATCGAAGGCACGGCGCCAACATTTCGATGCACAGAGGTACGGCGGAAAGGTCCCTGCGGCGCCTCAGCGGCTGAGTGCTCGGGGCCCTGCACGATAGCCGCCGCCTTTCAACGCGCCGAGTCCGGCTACCGGGAAGCACTCGCGTCCGTTCGCTTGCCGGAACTGGTCGAAGGTGTCGCACGTGATTCCAAGCCGGCCAGAAAACAACGAATCAGCAACTGGATAGCACAGCACGCGACGCGGCCGCTTTGATGCACCATGACCTGCGCTGAAAGGCAGCCGGGTGCTGCTCTACGGTTGCTTCTGATCAATCCGAGAGTGAATTCTTATGATTGCTGAACATCAGCTACCGAACCATCAGGCGCTCACCATTGCCGCCCGCGTTTTGTTTACGGCCCTTTTTTTTCTCTCAGGCGTTACCCACTTCAAGAATATTCCCTACTACGTCTCACTCATGACTGAAGCGTTTCCTTACAGCGTTTTCTGGGTGCTGCTCTCAGGCGTCGTTGAGCTTGCCGGTGCCGCCATGATCCTCTTTAACCGGCGGCCGCGGTTGGGTGCCTGGCTGCTCGTCATCTTTCTGCTTCCGGTGACCTTTGTTGTGCACGGCTACGAGATGATCCATGCTGAAGGGGAGGCCATGCGCGCGATCCAGCAGGCTTCCTTCATCAAAGGTTTCACCCTGATTGGGGCGGCACTGCTCATCACACAGCTCGGCGTCGCGCCTCGGGACGCTCCTCAGCCGAAATGA
>JBCDDI010000343.1:0-4521 GCA_039180365.1 Pseudomonadota bacterium | reverse complement strand
GCGTAATACGTCACACCAGGTGACGGCGGCAGGCAGTTTGCGAGGAGAACGGAGCTTCCTGTTTCTTCATTTACACTTTATGAAAATTACATAAGCTACTGATATAAAGCAAATTACTTCATTGCACATCCAGCGCACAACGCGCTGGCACGATTCTGGCTAAACTTAAGCAGATTCAGAGGGTGCGCTTTTCAGGGAGGCCCCATGCCATCCGACAACATCGTAGAACTCTCATCGGCCCGCGCGAGTGCGGAGCAAGCGGCCTCGGCGCCCGCCGGGAACGACCAGCGCCTGCATCCCCGCCTCGAAAGCGACGATCGCCTGTTTACGCAGGTTGTGCTGTCTGCCGATGATCCGGAGCTTGTCGGTACAACCCTCTCCTGCACCGCCGTAAATCTGTCCGTAGGCGGTATTCAGTTCCGAACCAGCTCTTCGGTCCCAACAGGCTCCCTGCTCGACCTCTGGGTGGATGTCTCTAGCCGCCCGGGTAAGTTTTTCCTCGCCGGCGAGGTCCGCTGGAACCGGGCAACGGGTGAAACCGACGAACGCGGTAACGATCAGTGGCTCGTCGGTGTGCAGCTCAAGTCCGGCGCCGCCACAGACATCATGGACTGGCGGGACTTCCACGCGAACGCCTACGCTCGCTGAAGGATCCCAATCAAAGAGCTACGGACTTCGCATCCGAACGGCCCGCCATCGAGACCTGGCGCACAGACCGACCGACTAGGCGGCCATAGCGCGAAAGCGCAGGGCATCGCCGCCATTCTGTGATTTACATCACGCGCACAATCAGGCCCGAGTCGCGGTCGGACTCCGGGTGAAGTGGTGTAATCCCGGCGTACCAACGAAGGAATCGTCGGGCGGTGAGCCAACCGAAAGTCGTAGCCCTGAGCTCGGCGTCAAAGAAGACGTCCGCGCTGCCCCCCATCGTGCACACGATGCGCCAGCACTCGCGCAAGCAGCTTGCAACGCTGCTCGAGGGGCTGTTCAACAACATCGATGACGCCCTCTTCGAGATGGCCGACCGTTCCCGATCCGACGCAGATCAGCACCTTTACTTCGAATCCATGCGCGAGCTGCGACTGAAGCGCCAGGAGATCTCAAAGGCCTTCACCCGGGAGTACACGGCAGGTTTTGAAGCCGGCTTCAAAGCAAGCTCCGGGGAGCCCGTTGAGCTCGAGACCGACTTCGATAACCTGGGCATGCTGGACAACGATGAGCTTGAGATCTCCGTCGCTGTCGCCGGTATTACCTCAAAAGTTACATCGCAGTACTCGCTGCTCATCATGCAGCTGACCAAGCGTCTCGATCACCTGGCCGGCGACGTCGAGGTGAGTGAACGTTCGAATCCCATGGGCCCGGAACAGCTCAGCCAGGTTTTCGTGAGCGCCCTGGCAAGCGCCGACCTCGACATTAAGGTCCGCATCATCCTGCTCAAGCTCTTTGAACGCTTCGTCATGGAGCGCCTGTCGAGCTTCTACACGGATGCCAATCAGATGCTCGCCGATGCCGGTGTGCTCACAGATCTTAAAGACGTTATGCGCCGCGAGCGTCGCGGCGACCGCAGCGAACGGAGCGAACGCGAGAACCAGGAAAACCAGACAGCGCACAGCAACCGTTACGGCGCCGCTGATCAGGCGGGGAGCCAGAGTGCCGTGGCACGTCAGAGCGGTTTCCAGGCCATTCAGGAGCTCCTTGCGGCATCTCGTGCCGTGGCGCCCCTGGCCATGACAGCCCAGGGTGGCGGGGGCCCTTCGGGACCGCCGATGTCGACGACGGAAGTGCTGACGGCACTAAATCAGGCGCAGGCTGAACTCGAAGCTCCGATCGACATTGAAACGGTACCGGCCGTTCTCGACCTGCGTCAGCTTGTCCTGAAGAACTCTCCCGATTCCGGCAAGGAACATCTTGCTCAGGCTGACGACGATGTCGTGAACTTCGTCGGCATGCTCTTCGATTACATTCTGAATGATCGAAATCTGGCGATACCCATGAAGGCGCTCATCGGTCGCCTGCAGCTCCCCATCGTCCGGCTGGCGATCGTAGATCGCGCCTTCTTCGATCAGTCCAGCCATCCTGCACGCCAACTCTTAAACGAGCTCTCCTCCGCGGGTATCGGCTGGAGCAGCGCCAAGGAACTCAAGCGCGACGCCCTCTACAACAAGGTTGAAGCCATCGTCCTGCGCGTCATGAACGGCTTTAAAGAGGACGGCGCCATTTTCGAAGAACTGCTGGATGACCTGCGCAGCTTCGTGAAGAACGATTCTCAAAAGCGGGATCAGATTGAACAGCGGGTTAAGGACAACGAACAGGGTCGTGCGCGGACCATCAATGCCAAGCAAACCGTGCAGCAACTGATCAACCAGAAGGCGAGCGGTATGCGGCTGCCTGCCGAGATCGGTCGCTTCATCAGCGCCACCTGGTCCAAAGTGCTGGTTTACACCTGCGTGAAGGAAGGTGAGCAGGCCACCACCTGGCATGAACAGACAGAAACCCTGGATCAGCTGCTCTGGTGCCTGCAACCGCTGGATTCAGTCGATGACATGAACGAGCGGGACAGCAAAGTTGCCGGTCTCCTCGAGGAACTGCGTCAGGGCATGGCGACCATTCAGATACCGACGGCTGAAGTGGATCGTCATCTGGAGGAAATCGAACGGCACCTGGCAAACGTCAGTGCCAACGACCGCGCCTACGTAGAAGAGGACGAGCCAGCGCCGCAGGATGACGACTTCGAAATCATGGATGACATCGTCCTGACGCTCCCGGGTGAACAGATCGATGTCCCTGAGGAAGCGGCCGACATTGAGCCCGAGTATCTGGAACAGATTGGCAAGCTGCGCGAAGGCGGCTGGGTGGAGCTAACCCAGCCGAGCGGCGAAGTCCTGCGCTGCAAGCTGTCGACGATCATCGAGCCCGGCGGCCGCTACATCTTCGTGAATCGCCGCGGGATGAAGGTCGCCGAGCGAAGCCGCCGCGGCCTGGCCGTGGAGCTGAAGCGCGAGGGACTCAAAGTCCTCGAGGAGTCCCAGGTCTTCGACCGGGCCCTCCAGGCCGTTATCGGCAACCTCCGTCAGATGCACCGGGCCCCAAGTGCGAGCTGATCGGCTGGGCGCCAGGCCCCGCAAAACGCACCATTGAGATAGAAACTGGCTTGGCCGGACGCTCAGCCGGATTTGTAGCCGCTCTCCCCGTCCTGAGGTAACACCCGCTCCAGGAGTTCTGGTGTCTGCAGAAGCCGCTCGACGGTTTCCACCACCGCCTGGGTTTGTGCATCGACCTCCAGATTGACCGGATCTCCGACCTCTACCACTCCAAGGGTTGTGCGCTCGATCGTTTCTGGAATCAGGCTGACGCTGACCTCGCCTTTCGCCTGGTCGACGGTCGCCAGGGTCAGACTGGCCCCGTCCAGCGCAACAAAACCCTTGTGATGAAGAAACTTCATCGATGCATCTGGCACCGAGAAAAAGACGTTACGCAGGTTTTCGGCTTCCTCGATGGCGCTGACAGTCGCTTTACCCGCCACATGTCCGGAGACGATGTGCCCTCCCACCTCGTCGCCAACCCTGAAGGATCGTTCGACGTTGACCAAGTCGCCCTCGGCGAGCCCGCCCAGATTGGTCAGGTTCAGGGTTTCCTGAATCACGTCAAAAAGCACAACGCCGCCGTTGCCTTCGGTCCCGGTGACCGTCAGGCAGGTACCGTTTACAGCGACCGAGGCGCCGAGCTCTACGCCAGCGGCCAGCTCGCCGAGGTCGATGGCAAGGCGGCGAAGATTAGCCGCTTCCGTCACACGCATTATGGGGCAGAGCCCCTGAACAATTCCGGTAAACATAGGCCCATGCTACACCGAAATGCGCAATGCGAGCGGGCCGTCTGGAACAGCATCTGTCTAACCAAAATGAGCGTCCCGCGCCCGCTCAAGCTCGGCATCACCGATTCCCGAGCACAAAAAAGCCCCCATACGGGGGCTTTTCGGGACGCTGTCTCGTATCAGGTCCTATGAGGTCCTATCAGATAGCGGCTTCCAGCTGCTCGAGGCGGGTCGACTCCCGATCGATATAGGTGATCCACTGATTGCAGACCCGCTGGTTGTTAGGATCCTCCTTGCGCCGCGCTTCATTGCGGCAGGAGACGAAGGACTTGCGCGCTGCAGTCAGGTTAGAACGGTTGGTCTGGTCCTTATTAAATTCGCACATGCCGCGAACGATGTACGCGGACTGAACCGAACGGAGACCGCCTTTGTTGAGTGCGTTGTTGGAGGCAGCGATACACTCCTGAAACTTATCCACATCCAGGTAGAGTTGCGCCAGGCGCTCGTAGATTCGCCCGTCCTCGGACTTGTTGCCCGCTTCTTCAAAGATTGGAATCGCCTTGTTCGGCTCTTGGGCCAGCTGCCAGGCCTGCCCGAGTCCCTGAAGGTTTTTCGACGAGCGTTCGATGACCTCCTCATCGAAGCCAGTTTCAAGCACCATCGCCGCACGATAGGGAACCTGTTCCTGCATCAGCAGACCGGCAAAGTTG
>JBCDDI010000342.1:0-4526 GCA_039180365.1 Pseudomonadota bacterium | reverse complement strand
TTTTGAGATGGACGAGGAGCGTTTCACCCCGTCGCTCAACCTCGCTGTCGCCGGAGATCTCAAGGTCATCGGTGACCAGGTTAGCGCCCTCGCCGTCCAGCAGACCAAGCGCAATCGGCAGATGAAAAGCTGCCTTCTCCGGCTGCCCGGGGGTCGCTGGACAGGATTGTTTGAGGGTAAGCAGGTAACGATCCCCTTCGAGCTGACCACTGAGCTCAATTTCCGGCGTTCCCGCCTGGTCGTACCAGCGCTGGAACTGACCGAGGTCGACGCCGGAAGCCGTTGCCATGGCATCGAGAAAATCTTCGGTGGTAACCGCCTGACCATCGTGACGGTCGAAGTAGAGATCAGAGCCCCGCCGGAAGTTTTCTCGCCCAACCAGCGTCCGCACCATCCCGACAACTTCCGCCCCCTTCTCATAAACCGTCGGGGTGTAGAAGTTCGAGATCTCGATATAGGAAGCCGGCCGAATCGGGTGCGCCAGAGGGCCCGCATCTTCGGCGAACTGCACCGCGCGCAGCAGATTCACATCCTCGATCCGTTTGACCGTCGCTGAGTTCATGTCCCCGGAAAACTGCGCGTCCCGAAAGACCGTAAATCCTTCTTTCAGACTCAGCTGAAACCAGTCGCGACAGGTCACGCGATTGCCGGACCAGTTGTGGAAGTACTCGTGGGCAACCACCGCTTCCACCCGCTGGTAGGCCTGATCCGTTGCCGTATCTTTCGTTGCCAGCACGCAGGAGGTGTTAAAGATGTTGAGCCCCTTGTTTTCCATGGCGCCCATATTGAAATCGTCAACGGCGACGATCATGTAGATATCCAGGTCGTATTCGCGCCCGTAGACCTCCTCGTCCCAGCGCATGGCCCGTTTCAGTACGTCCATGGCGTAGTCGGTCTGCTCAATGTTGTGCGGCTCGGAATAGATACGCAGCACCACGTCGCGGCCTGACGCGGTCCGGAAGCCGTCTTCCTTCATGGCGAGATCGCCCGCGACCAGAGCGAAGAGATAGCTCGGCTTGGGAAAGGGATCCTCCCAGACCACTTTGCGCCGTCCGTCGTCGAGTAACTCATCGGCAATCTTGTTGCCGTTGGCCAGCAGCGTCGCATAGGCAGCATCAGCAATGATCGTGGTCGTGAAGGTCGACAGCACGTCCGGTCGATCCTGGTAGTAGGTAATCTTCCGGAAGCCTTCGGCCTCACACTGCGTGCAGTACATACCGCTCGACTGATAGAGCCCTTCAAGGGCCGTATTCTCTTCCGGGACAATACGGGTCACGACCCTGAGTTCCGCCCGCTCCGGCAGCTCATAGATCGTCAGGCCCTTCTCATCAACGCTGTATTCATTGCTCGATAGAACCCTGCCATCGAGGGCAACTTCGTCGAGCGTAAGCTCCTCACCCTGAAGGATGAGCGGTACGGCGGCACCCTGGCGGACGAGCATCATGGTGTTCTCGACCCGGGTTTTCCCGGCGCCGATCTCGAAGACCAGATCCGCACGCTCGATGCCGTAGGCTGGCGGCACGTAGTCGGAGAGATGGATGGTGCTCGGCGTGTCGAGAGCGTTCATGAAGTCTCCTGGTTCTTTAGAGATTAATTTGGGTGCTGACGCCCGCGGTCTTGGCCGTAGCGAAGATTCCCGCCAGCCCGCTAGAAGAGTCCGAGCTGTGACGAACCGGCCGCCGGCAGCGTCGCACCGAGGCTGAACTCTACGCGGTAACCGGCGTGCTGACGAACGTTCAGAACGCCACTGTCGAGAATCAGATACTGACCCTTCATAGCAAGCAGATTCCCGGCCACCGGCCCCTGATCGAGGCTGACCTTGTCCGGCACTGCGCCGTCATGCCCCTCGGGATAGCTGAACGGGTAGCGCAGCGCGGCAACGTCAGAGTCCTGTACCCACCGGACCCCGGAAGGTAATTCAAGCGCCTGCGTCTCGAGCCAGCTTCGTATTTCGAGAAGATCGAGGTCTGGTACATCGCTCCGGAGCATCTTCCGCCAGTCTGTGCGATCCGGCAGCAGCTGGGCGATGGCCACTTCAGCCAGCCCGGCGGCCCGCCTGCTATCTGCCTCGAGGATGACCAGACCCTGGATTGCACCCTGATCCAGCCAGCGCCCTGCTGCCCGACCAGCCCGGGTTATGCCCACCTTCGCACCACTTGAGTTGGCGAGGTAAACCAGATGTGGCTGCATGCAGAACGCCTCACCCCAGTCAGGCTCCCGGCAGGTGCCCTGGTGGTAGTGGCAGCGATCCGGACTCATGACGCAAAGATCACAGCGGGCCAGCGTCGTGAAACAGTCATAACAGTAGCCACCACCAAAACTGCGCCGTCCGACCGCCGCGCAGTGACGGCAGACGACAGTCCCCGTCGCCCGGATCTCGAGGCCGGCGCCGAGATGCTCGTTGAGGGAAACATCAGGCCCTTCCGCAAAGGCCAGACGGTAGTTCGCGGGCGCGCCGCTCTGCGCGTCGTAGTCGATCGTAAGACCCGAGAGCACCCCTTCGCGCTTCAAGAGACAGGTGCTCCATCAGCGGAAGGCGATGGCAGCAACGCAAGCGCGGCACCGGTGATCAGCCCGCCCCAGTGAGCGGCGTTCGCCACCGGCAGGAACGCTTCCGTCACACCGGTGCTGAAGACCACCAGAAACACCAGCAGGCTTCCGACGAAGCCTTTGTGCACCTGCCAGACGGGATCCTCAGGCTGACGGCGCTGGCTGATGACGACGTAGCCGAGCAGACCATAGGCAACGCCCGAGAGACCCCCGAAACCGGCGGGGTCACCGGCAAGATATTGCGCGAGATACTGAGCAAAGTTGCTGACCACGGCCGTTACCAGAACAATGCCGAGGAAGCCCATCGCACCGCGGCGGAATTCGATACGCCGACCGAATTCGACGGTTACGGCAATATTGAACAGCAGGTGGACGGCGGAAAAGTGCAGCAGTATCGGCGTCACCCAGCGCCAGAGCTCGAAGGTCGCAAACACCTCCAGGGGACCGAGCGAGCGCTGGTAGGGATCCACAAAAAAGAGCCCCGCAACAAAAGGATCTGCTCGGACAAGACCGGTAGAGAACGGCGCTACCAGGAGCGCCAGGAGACACAGAACCGTAAGCGCTGGAAAGCGGGCGATCGCGGTCACAGCGCGCGCCCCACCCACCCCGGCCTGAGGTGAGGCATCCCCCGCCTGCAGCGGCAATTCGCCCCGACGCCAGGCGCCATAAGCGGCACGAACCGCCTGGGCCGCTTCCGGCGAACCCGCCTCCACCACTTGAACCCCGCGTTCCTCGAAGATCCGATGCGGCACGCGGTGCTGGCGCAGGTAGCGGGCAAAGGCCGAAAGGTCTTCTTCCAGAGCGGTTTCGATCACTCGCATGAAAAGAGCCGAGCAGCGATAATGAAAGGTCCAGTGTAACCGTGATCCCCGATGCGCTCGACGGCCGGAGGCCAGGTCAAGACGCCGTTCGGGAAGAACGTTCGCGAACCAGGTTCGGGAAGGAGTAGAACATGCACGCCGTTGATGAGCAGGTAATCACTCAGGTTAAAGCGTGGCTCGACGCCAATCGCCACTGCTGGCTGGCTACAGTTATTGGTACCTGGGGCTCATCACCGAGACCGGTGGGGTCGCTCCTTGCCTGCGACGCGGATGGCCACCTGGTGGGATCCCTCTCCGGTGGCTGCGTAGAGGACGATCTGCTGGAGAAGCTGACCCGCGGCGAGCTCGCCCGGGACTCCGCGCAATTCTTCACCTATGGCGTCAGCGATGAGGAATCCGAAAAGTTTGGCCTGCCCTGCGGCGGCACGCTGCGTATCGTCATTGAGCCGCTGCCCGCAGACGACGAAACCCGCGGCCATATCGATCACCTGGTAACAGCTCTCCAGGAACGACGCCACGTGCAGCGCACGGTCGACCTCAAGAAGCAGGTAAAGGTCTGCGTAGATGCGGAGGGTTACCAGCCCCTCGACTGGGACGAAAACACTCAGCGTCTGACCCACACCTACGGACCACAGCAGCAGCTGTTTATTATTGGCGCCGGCATGGTGTCCCAGTACCTCGCGAGCATGGCCAAGTACCTCGACTACGCCATCACGGTCTGCGACCCGCGCCAGCAGATGCTCGACGACTTTCCCGTAGACGGCATCAATCGAGTCTGCGACATGCCGGACGATGCCGTCCGCGAGCTTGCGAGCGATTCGAGTTCCGCCATCGTCGCTCTGACCCACGATCCACGCATCGACGACATGGGGCTGATGGAAGCGCTGCAGACCGAGGCCTTTTATGTGGGTGCCCTCGGTTCAAGCCGCACCTCCGCCAAGCGTCGGGAACGTCTGAAGGAGCTTGACCTCACAGAGGAAGAACTCGATCGCCTGCATGCGCCGGTGGGGTTACCCATAGGCTCGAAAACCCCACCGGAAATCGCCGTGGCCATCCTCGCCGAAATCACGGCCGTAAAGGCTCGGGCGAAAGTCACCGTTGAAGCCCGCCTAGACGCGCTGAGTGCCGGTTGAGCCCAAGGCGCCCATTGGCGCG
>JBCDDI010000341.1:0-4539 GCA_039180365.1 Pseudomonadota bacterium | reverse complement strand
TCATCGAAGACCTGCGCGGCGCGGTCGAGGTGAAATCGGAAACCGGCAAGGGCACGTCTATCACCCTGTTGCGTTGCCCCGAGTCTAGCAGGCCAGCGACCGCTGGCTGCCTGATGGGTGCGAAGCGGGCCGGATAACGCCGGACAAGGCCGGACAAGGCCGGAAAAAGCTGAGCCCATTCCCCCTCGGCACCGTCATGGGATCTTCATGGAGCTGATCCATGGTGCGCCGGTCAGGACTTTCGGTAATCGCCTTTGCAGCCAGCGTTGAGACCCCGTCCCCCCGCCTTGCATGCGGAAACACCCCTCGAGCGATTGACGCCGGCCGAGCGGCTCAACTTCCTCCTTACCAACCGCATCCCTCGGCGAGCTGCGACGCGTTTCATGGGCTGGTTCAGCAAGCTGGAGCATCCGCTGCTGGCGCGGGCGAGTATTGCGCTCTGGCAGCGCTTCGCCGACGACCTCCGGCTCTTTGAAGCGCGGCAGCGACACTTTCGCAGTCTCCACGAGTGCTTCATCCGGGAGCTGAAGGCCGGCGTGAGACCGGTGGATCTCGATCCCGCTGTACTGGCGAGTCCTTGTGATGCTGAGGTGGGGGCCTTTGGCGAGCTTAAGGGTCTCGAAGCCCTGCAGGCTAAGGGCTTTCCCTATGGAGTAGAGGAATTACTGGGTGATCGGCGGCTCGCCGAGCGCTACCGGGACGGTCGCTACCTCACGCTGCGTCTGAAATCGAGCATGTATCACCACTTTCATGCACCGCTTAAGGGGCAAACGCACGAGATCGTTTATCACTCCGGTGATACCTGGAACGTTAATCCTATTGCCCTGCGCGTGGTCGAACGGCTCTTCTGCAGAAACGAACGAGCTGTGATTGAGTACCGCACTGAGGGCGAATCGCTGCTGCTCGTTCCGGTGGCGGCCGTGCTCGTTGCCAGTATGCATTTCAGTGGCGTCGATGTGCCCTTGAACCTCCGCTACCGTGGACCGAATCGGATTCCGTGGGCACAGACCTTCGAGAAAGGTCAGGAAATGGGCTATTTCGAGCATGGGTCAACCATCATTCTGATTACGACAAAAGGTTTTCAGTTTCATGGCGGCGTCGAGACCGGGAAGATCGTACGTATGGGGAGCCGGTTGATGACAAGGTGTCAGGACGACGCTTAGTTCTGGCGCGATTGTGTCAACGAATCGCCCGCTGACACGATAACGCCATCAATGCGCAACAAATTGATCATATTGGCGCTCTAGGCTTCGGCCGAACCCGTCAAGAGGATCACGCGGTATGGCTTCCCCCACAGCCTCTCTCGTTGAAACGTCCCCGAAGCTGAGCTTTCGGGAAGAACTCCATCTGCAGCGGTGGGACGATCATCGCTACTACCATCAGAGCAGGATCAATCAATCCCTGCATTTCTTCAGCTCGATCTGTTTCCTGACCACCTATGTCACGGTTTTTGTGAGCCCCGGCGCCGCCGTACTCATCGGCTGGCTGCTGGCCATGTGCTCCCGCCAGGCCGGACACTTCTTCTTCGAACCGAAACACTATGACCAGGTTAACGAGGCGACGCACGAGCACAAGGAACGCATCAAGGTGGGCTATAACCTGCATCGCAAGCGCGTGTTGCATGGTATTTGGGCAGCAACCCCGATCGTTCTCTACTTGAACCCATCGATGTTCGGCTTAATGACGCCGGCGCGGAGCCTTACCGAGTACACGAACAACCTGGCCATGCTCTGGCTCTACCTGGCGGTTGCTGCGCTGCTGTTCCGGGTGCTCCAGCTGTTCGTCATTCGCGACGTGCAGACGGGGCTGGTCTGGGCCACGAAGATCCTCACGGATCCCTTTCACGATTTCAAAACCTACGCGAAAGCGCCCATCGCACTGATGAAAGGTGAGCGGCTTGACCCGATGCTGCACGTCAAAGAACGCGTAGATGAAGCAACCGCTGCCGTTCGCTGAATCTGCACGCTGCCGATGCGGCTGATGGTTCGGGCCGTCAGCCGCCATCCCTTCAGTTGGCTGCCCGGGGAAAAAAGCGGCTTGCGAGTGTCTCCCTGAAAACCTGCTTCTTGATGGCGCCGTTGCTCAGTGCTTCCGGTGCCGACCACCAGCCGTCAGCACGCATGCGCGTCGCAGCGCTTACGAAACGATCGGCAACAGCCTCAAAGTCGGCGTCTGTGTAGTTGTGACTGAAGATGAAGCGACCGGTTCCGACCCAGGCTAGCGCCAACCCCTCAGCGCGCAGGTAGTACTGCAGCATCCAGTTGTAGCGGCCTGGCTGCTCATAGGTGAGGATCCAGATCGAAGACAGATTGTGCACGCGGATCGGTACGCCAGCTTCCTGAAAGCGGTCGTTGAGGTTGGCGGCGCGCGCTGACCACAGCCCATCAGCGAGAGCGATATCACGCGCGAACTCTGCTGACGTGGCATAACGGAGAAACTCATTCATGGCCGCCAGCACGTAAGGGTGTGAGTTAAAAGTGCCGCGGGCAAAGCAGATGTCTGCGGGGTTATTGGCCTTGTAGCGACGCATGAGATGGGCCTTGCCGCAGACAACGCCAACCGGCAGGCCACCGCCAAGACTTTTTCCATAGGTGACCATGTCAGCCTTCACCCCGAAGTACTCCTGCGCGCCGCCGAGACCCAGCCGGAAGCCGACAAATACCTCATCGAACAGCAGCACGATGCCGCGTTTGGTGCAGATCCGGCGCAGCGCCTGCAGCCAGGCCTGGTAGCCTTCCCGATCAAAGCCGGCGCTTCGATCGCTGGCGATGAGCATTGCGTCGTTGGTTGCCGAGCGGTTCGGGTGCAGCGCCTGCAGGGGATTTACCAGCACGCAGGCGATGTCCTTCCGCGTTCTGAGCACCTTCAAGGTTGCCTCGCTCATGTCTTCCAGAAGGTAGACGTCGCTGGTCCGGCGCTGCCCGCCGACTCCCGGCTGCACACCGTCCCACCAACCGTGGTAAGCGCCCGTGAACTGCACCAGGTGCGTTTTCCCGGTGTGGTAACGGGCGAGAGCCACTGCCTGCATCACAGCTTCCGTGCCGGACATGTGGAACGACACCTGATCGAGACCCGAGATCTCCCGCAGCAGACGCACGTTCTCGGCGATGATCTGATGGTAGGGGCCAAGCACGGGCCCCAGGTCGCGGACCCGCTCCGCGGCGCGTTCGATACAGCCTTTGTAGAAGTCGTAGCCCAGAAGGTTCACCCCATAGGAGCCGCCGACGTCGTAGGACCAGTTGCCGTCGAGGTTCTGAATCTTCACGCCGTCGGTCGCGACCGCAAGGGCGCCGGGCGGGAAGCGCTCGGCTGCGAGCCGCCGATACTGAAAGGGTACGCGGTAAGCGTTAGTGAACTGCATGTCCGAGAGATGCGGCTCCAGCGCGTTGCTGGCCGCGATGGTTTTCGGAGCAGCTGCGGCCAGGGAATCCGCAAGCTGATCAAAGGCTTGCCGACGCTTTGCGACTACCTCACTGGCTGCACCGTCCGAGGCGAAGGCCGTTTCTGCCGTGTACTCATAAAAGGGCAGCAGGCGGGCCAGCCGCTTGGAGATCTTTGCATGACCCGCGATGGATGGGTGCTTGGCGCGCGAGAGGCGAAGGCGGATCTGGAGTCTACGCGCGAGATAGAGCGCGACGGCGAAGATGGCCAGAGCGGCCAGGATGCTTGCGTTCATGAGCCCGGCAGCCTAGCCAGCGGCAGTGACCGCTTTGTGACAGGCCTTCGAGTGACTCAGAGGCGCTTGAGGAACTTGCGGATGCGCCTTCGTGTCAGCCAGATGGCAGAGAGTGTTTCTGACTCAGAGGCGAGCGCCGGGAAACGGCTTAAACCCAGGGCACGGAAGGGCTCCGGATTTTCCATGACGTTGATCTTTTCCAGCTCAACGTCGGGGAAATCCGCCAGTTCGCGCTCGAGCGACAGACCTGCCGCTTTGCAGCGGCCTCAGCCAGGCGAGTAGAAGTAGGTGACTCGCGCCATCTTCCTGGGTGGGCTCCCGGTGCTAAATGCTCAATCAGCCTACCCACTGCTTGAGCACATTGCCACGCCCCGGTTTGCGCAGGGCCTGGCGTGGATCAGGCGTGCTTGCGGCGCCGAATGGCGGCGAGGCCGAGAAGCCCGGTGAGGAACATGGCGAGCGTGCCGGGCTCCGGTACCTGGTGTACGGCGACATAATCGATGAGGTTGCCGGTGGTATCTCGGGGACCGTCGAGAGACATGAAGCTGAGCTTCGACATGTCTGACAGAGCCGTGAACTGATAGCTGAAGCCCGTCCAACTACCGAACACGTGAGTGGTGATGTACTGAGTCAGATCACCAACGCTGACCTTGAAGTGCTCCTGCTGGCGGGTGCGCTTGCGTGCGTAGAAGGACACCTCGTAGACCGCGTCCTTTGTGGTCGCGAAGTCCTGGTAGACCGTGAAAGAACCGGAATTGGTGGCCGGGTGTGCGTTCAGCTCCAGAAGGTTCTGCCCGTCATAAGCGGGTACCTTGAAGCCGTTAGTCCAGATTTCAAGGTTCTTTGTGGTATCCCAACCAGGG
>JBCDDI010000340.1:0-4544 GCA_039180365.1 Pseudomonadota bacterium | reverse complement strand
GGCCGTGATCGGTCAGCGCCTCGTGCGCAAGATCTGTCCGAACTGCAAAGAGCCGGTGGCGGATCCTGCTATGGAGCTCGAGCGCCTGGACCTGCCGGTCCCCGAAGACCGGGAGCTGACCCTCTTTCGCGGCGCCGGCTGCGACGAATGTCGGCATACCGGCTACAAGGGCCGCCAGGCGATCTACGAGGTTATGGTGATCGATGAGAGCTTCCATACGGCCATCATCGAAGAGGCGCCGACCACGGAGCTTGAAGCAATTGCCCGGGCTGGCGGCATGAAATCCATGCTCGAGGACGGCCTGGGTAAAGCGATGGATGGGCTCACCACCGTGGAGGAAGTGCTCCGCACCGTGCGGTAGACCAGACCATGCCTGAGTTCACCTACCACGCAGTCGACGCCGACGGTCACGCTACCCGCGGGGTTATGGCCGCCGAAAGTGAGAAGGCCCTGGAGCGGCGCCTCCGGGAGGTGGGCTACTGGCTCATTGATGCGTCCACGGCCCGACAACACCGGCAAAAGTCCGGCAACGTGACTCGCGGCGATCTCATCGAGTTTCTCTATGGCATGTCTTCGCTCTTGGCCGCGGGCGTTACCGCGGCTGATGCGCTGAACGCCATGGTTGAGGAGACCACCAACGAGAGCTTCCGCATTGTGCTCGAAGACATTGAGCTCAACGTGAATGCAGGTTCCAGCATCTATGACGCCATCTCCGCTTATCCCGGCATCTTTAACGACCAGGCCCGGCATCTGATCCAGGCCGGTGAGTACAGCGGTAATCTCGCGACGGCCTTCAAAGACCTCGCCGAGCATATTGAATGGACCCAGAAGCTCATCGGCGATGTGAAGCAGGCGACTTTGTATCCGGCCATGATCGTAACCGCGGTGATTGGCCTGATCGTTTTGATGATCACCTTTGTGGTGCCGCGCTTTGCCGCGATCTTTGAAGATCTCGACATGGAGCTGCCGGTGCTCACCCGGGGCGTGATTATTCTCGGGGACTGGGCGCAGAGCTTTGGGTGGATTCTTCTGCTGGCGCTTATCGCTGGTGCTGTTGCGGCCGTTGTCAGCTACCGGCGCAGCGAAGAGATGCAGCTGCTCTTTGACGGACTGTCGCTGAAGATTCCTGTTTTTGGCGAGATCGTGCGTATGCTGGTTTTGTCGCGCTTTACGCACAACCTGTCGCTCATGGTGGCTGCAGGTGTGCCGATTCTGCAGGCCCTCGAACTCTGCCGCGGTCTCGTTGGCAATCGAGTTATGGAGCAGGCCGTTGCTTCCGCTGAGGAGGCCGTTAACGAAGGCCGCCGGGTGAGCGAGGCGCTTCGTGAACACGCCATCGTCTCACCGCTGGTGCTTAGGATGCTGACCGTTGGTGAAGAGACAGGCCGCCTCGATCAGGCTCTTGAACACGTCGCTAAACGCTTCGACACGGAAGTACCGCGCCGCATTCAGGCAGCCTTTGCGATTCTAGAACCGGCGATCATGATGACGCTGATCGGCGTCGTCGGCCTCATTGGCGGGGCCGTCTTTCTGCCCATGTTCAGCCTCATGTCGGGGCTCAGCTGATGACCCGGGCAACCATTTCATCCTCAGGCTTCTCGTCCTGTTCAGAGGCGCTCAAGCAGCAGGGTTTCACGCTTATGGAGCTGATCGGTGCCATGGCGATTATTGCCATCCTCGCCGCTGTGCTCGCCCCGAGTGTGACCGACGGGATTGATCGCGCCTATGCAACGGCCGAAGAGGACAATCTGCGCACCCTCGTTGGTGCCCTCGAGCAGGAAGTACTCGTTAACAAACGCATCCCCCGGCAGAACACGGCCGATTGGACGGCGACCGTTGCCGCCTATGCGGACCTGCCCATCGACCAGGTTGCTTTTAATGCCCGCGGTCATCGCCGTGCGCTCTACGTCGACCCGCAGTTTTTCAGCGCCACGGAAACCACCTTTCCAGGCTATCAGCAGACCACGGGGCTCAGCAGCCGACCTTTTTCACCGCGTCTCATGCTTGTTTCAAGCCTTAACGGGAATGCGCCTGCGGCGCCGCGAACGGCTGCGGACTTTGCCGCGATCTGGGATCAGACCGGGGGTGCTGCGGTGGTCGAGGGCCCAAAGGTCAAAGTGGAGCGACTGAATCTCGCCGGACACTTCCATCGCGTGCTCCTGAGTAACGCCAACACCCAACAACCGGCCTACGCCCTCGAGACTGGCGGGGCGTCGCCGGTACCTGCAGCGGTTTCCGGGGTCGACGGCAGCCTGATCCGCTACGTGCTCAGATCAACGCGCCTGGCGGTATTTTTTGCGCCTTTCCCAAGCGGCGGTGTTAACACCAGCACGCTGGTCAGCGGCGAGGTGTCTTATCACTACGTGACTGACGGTACCCGCTGGTACTGGGAGCGCTCATGAGTAACACGCGCTTCGGTATCGAATGGATCTACGGGGAATTTCTGATCTCCCGCTTTGCCGGTGGTAAGAGCGTGGAGCAGTGGCAGGCGCCTTATCCGGTCACAGATCTCGCAAGCCTTGGTCGGGCCATGCACGATGCCTCTGCGGTGATCGACCTGCCCCGCGGCGGCGACGTTGCCATCGCCTATGAGGACGACCTGCACACGCACGAGTTCCTCGAGGTGCCGCACCTGTCGAAGCGCGATCTCGAGAAGCATCTGGCGCGGCGGGTGGAACACAGTAAACCCTTCGATGGCCCGGCTGCCTGGTGTTATCACCCGGCCAAGCCCGGCCAGCAGATGGAAGGTGTGCTCCTGCACCTTATGCCGCGGCACATCGTTGAGGCCGTCATTCGAATCTGCGGCGAGTATTACCTGACGCCGAAACGCCTGGTGCCGTTGACAGAGATCATCTCTGAACATGTGCCCAAGCTCGAAGCCGAGGCCTCGGAAGTGCTGCTGCTCATTGCCATGTTTGCTGAGCGGGTGCAGCTGGTGGTTGCCCATGGCGACGGCGAGGTGCTGTTCGTGCGCGAGCTGCAGTACTCCTGGCAGGAGGAGAATCTCAAGCGGCTGATTCTCGATATCAATAGGACCATCGGCTACGCGAAACAGCGCATCGGTCTTCGACCCGAGCGCGCCTGGGTGATGGGCGAACACGCAGACGTGGTAATCGACGCCTTCCAGCGTGACCTTGAGTGCCCTGTGGAGGTGGACGACACAGCGACGGGGACGGACTTCTGGATGGCTGAGGTCGCCGGGCTGCCGCAGCGTCTCGACAGCAATTTCGTCCCCCGCCTTGCACGCCGTGCGGTCAGCCGTAAGTCACTCATGCGCGCCGCAGTGCTCACGGGCTTCGCCTTGTTTGGCGCTGCCGCGGCTGTGGGCGCCATCACCCACTGGCTGGTGGCGGTGAAACATCTCGATCGGGCCGATCTCGAGGGGGACATCATTGAGCTCGAACAGGACATCCTGCATCTCGAGGAAGAGCTGCGGGTGTTCAATCTCGAGCAGCTGCGCCTGAACCAGCTTACGGCGGATGCCTTCAACCTGCCGGCAATGTTTATGAGCCACCTCGGTGACATGGTGCCGGAAGACGTTGTGCTCTTAACCGTTAACGTCGTTCGCGAGGAAGCCTCCTGGAGCCTCGAGCTGACCGGCACAACAGATCTTCCTTTCGATCAGGCGCCCGCCGCTTTCGCGGATCTCGAGCGGCACCTGACGGGAGCTCCCTGGAATGCGGAGATCAGCGAATCCTGGCGCGACAGCTGGATGCAGCAGCTGAAAAGCGGTGGGGCCGCAGCCAGCGAACAGGTGGGCTTCAGAATACGTGGGAGGCTTCGATGATTCCCGAAGATCTGGAACTGGTACCTCTCTCAGCGCCGGAGCGCCGCCGGGCACCACGGCCAACCCCGCCGCCGCCGGGTATGGCGCCGCGGCTCCGCAGCACCGTCGATCAGTTGGCCGATTTCATCGAAAGTGGCTGGAAAGGTTGGGCCGCTTACTTCGCCTTCTGCGCGCTCTGCGTGGCCTTCATTGTCTGGAATCTGACGGCCCGCTTCGCAAGCCTTGATGAGACCTACGCCCTCGTAGGCGAGCGGGCGGCGCTCGACCGGCAGTTTGAAGAGCTTACCGAACACTATTCTCGCGACGAGCTGCAACAGCTCCTCGATCAGATCTCCTCGGCTGAGAGCAGTATTTTTGCCGACTATGCCAGTCTTGCGGCCTGGCTTGCCGCAGAGACGCTCGCCGCGCGAGATCTGCAGCTGAATCTGACCTACGTGATGCACGATACCGTGGCGGCCCAGATCAAGGACGTTGGCGAGGTGCCTATCACCCTCAGCCTGCGTCCGATCGCTGGATTCGAAACCGGCACTTATCAACGCATGCTCGCTTTTCTGCGCGCCATGGTGGGCACCCGCTGGCATCTGGAAATTACCGATGCAGCTATTCAGAGCGACGGTGCGGCAGTTGTGAATCTGGAAACCACCATCCACGTCTGGGTTGATGCCCTGCAGGTGGCGGGAGGCTGAGGTGCTGCGCGATCTGTTCAACGATCAGCGTTTTGTTGGCGCCCTCGGGATCTTCGCGCTGATCTACCTGG
>JBCDDI010000339.1:0-4570 GCA_039180365.1 Pseudomonadota bacterium | reverse complement strand
TGATGATCCAGCTCTCTTCGCCGTTGCCCATGCTGAAGGGGCGCGCCTGCTCTTCTGCGTTGAGGGATGTGGCTGTGAATGTCATTAACAGGAGCGAGAAGATTCGCGTGTGCATGGCGTCTCCGTAGTGTTGGCGGTCCGGAGACTGAACTCCGGCCTTTGTCGACTTTTCGCGTAGGTTGAAGGGCATGCTACGCCGAGCTGCTTCGATGTGAAATGTATGTGTTCTTCTCTCGCCTGAGAGCTAAAACCCTTAAACAGTATAGGTCCCGCCATCCACGCCGATGGTCTTACCGGTGATGTAGCTCGAGCCCTCGCCGGAGAGAAACAGCACCACGTTCGCCACTTCTTCCGCTTTTGCAACCCGACCCAGGGGCAGGGCGGCTGCCTGTTTCTGCAGGCGCCCCATTCCCATGAGTGACTCGGTCATGCCCGTCTCGATGGGGCCCGGTGCGACTGCATTCACGCGGATCCCCGCGGGGCCGAGCTCAGCAGCGAGGCACTTTGTGAGCATCACCACGCCGGCTTTCGATACGCAGTAGTCGGCGATGGTCGGCACGGGCCCATAGCCGGCGATCGATGCGAAGTTCACGATGGCGCCGCCGTGGCCCTCTTCGATCATCTGCCGCGCCGCTTCCCGGGCGCAGATCATGACGCCGGTGAGATTCACGTCGAGCACCTTCTGCCAGCGTTCCGTTGACTTGTTGAGAATCAGGCCTTCCTGCGGATTCAACCACGGATCCGTGGCTTCGTCCTTTTCGACAAAGTTTGAATAGGAAATCCCGGCGGCGGTCACCATGGCGTCGACGCGTCCGAAGGTGCTGGCCGTTTGCTTTACCAGGTGCACGATCGCCGATTCGTCGGCGGTATCAGTCGGGATAAAGCTGGCTCGGCCACCGGCCTGCTCGATCATGGCGACCGTCTGCTGCCCACCACTTTCGTTGATGTCTGCCACGGCAACCGCCGCACCTTCCTCGGCAAAGAGCACGCTGGTGGCCCGGCCCATCCCGGATCCGCCTCCCGTCACGATCGCTACCCTGTCGGTCATCTGACTCATATTCTCCCCCCAGGCTCAGCCCCGACCCGGATGGTCCTCAAATACCGGTGAGGTGGCAAACGGTGCGTGTCACGGTGTTTTGACAGGCACCAGCGGATCTTTGCGCACGTGTGTGATTCAAGCTGATGTGAATGAAACTGAGTGACGCCGTCCGCGGCAGTGTCTTCTTTCCCCGGTTCCTGCCGAGTTTCTCGAGGCTTGGCTTCTGCAGCCGTAACCTTCTCTGGGGTTCTGAGCTACGGGACTTTTCCGATCAGGAATGGCTTGTGACCGGGGCCTCCAGCGGCATTGGCCGAACGATCGCCCTGCGCGCGGCCGAGGCTGGCGCGATGGTGCACGTGGTGGCTCGCTCCGAGGATCGCCTGCAGGCGCTGGCTGAGGAGGTGCCCGACCGGATCGTTGTGCACGCCGTGGATCTTTCGAGCATGACCGCTGTGGCGGCCTTCGTTGCGGAAGTCGCTGCTGCAACGCCAAAGATAGACGTGCTCGTGAACAACGTCGGCCTGATGCTGGATCGCCGTGAGCCCTCTGCCGATGGGATCGAGAAGTCCTTCGCTACGAACGTGCTCGGCCACTTTCTACTCACAGAGGCGCTGCGCGATGCCGGTGCTCTCGATGGTTCGGTTGTCGTCAATATGAGCTCCGGCGGTATGTACAACGTTGCCCTCGATCTCGACGAGCTTCAGGGCGGACGTTCCTACAACGGCACCATCACCTATGCTTATCAGAAGCGTGCCCAGGTGGTGCTGAACCGCTGGTGGCGGGAACAGGGCCTTAACAGCTACGTCATGCATCCCGGTTGGGTGAACACCCCAGGGGTCGAAACCGCCATGCCCGAGTTTCATCTCATGACCCGCCCCCTGCTGCGGAATGCCGACGAAGGTGCGGACACGGCACTCTGGCTCGCAGCGCGCCGACCCGCCCAGAACACGGCCGATGGCATCTGGTTTGATCGCGGACTGCGCTCTGCGCACTTTCTGCCGGGTACATCCGCCGGTGCCAACCCGGAAGCCCTTGTAGCTTATCTGCAGGAACAGTTGCCCGTGCTGGACGGCTCCGAAGCCGAGTCACCGGCAACCGATGCTCAATCGGCTGGTTCGGTGCTGGTAGAAAAGCCGATAGCGCCTCGCGCACATCGAGCGCGTATGGCGGGCTGACGAGTATTCCGCATCATAAGGGCGTCCCTAAGGGGAGTCTGGCTGGTGTCGGTCCTGAGGGCTAGCCAGGGTCTTCCTGGTTGGTACCGGTGCCGACCACGAGCAACCCAAGTTCTGCGGTGGCGTGGGCCATCAACAGAGCGATGCTCACAGCGAGCCAGCCGTGCACGGGTCCCGGGAGGAGTCCCGTAGCGGCGGCTGAAGCACCCAGGACAATCAGCAGGAAAAACGCTGTGAGTGCAGGATTCATCCCCATCGCGCCACCACCCGCTGCTGCGATTCGCCAGCGCACGATCATCAGCCCGATGCCAATCAGCAGCATGTAGGCGCTCAGGACAAACAGCCCAACCCGGGCCGCCTTAGCCAGGTCCAGGCCGAACTCTCCGAGGATAATGGGAAGCAGGGCCAGGAAGACGCTGCCGATGCTCCAGCACAGGGCGAAGGCCAGGCTGACATAGGCCTGACTCTGCCAACCTGAGCGCTGGCCACGAAACACGATGGCCAGGGAAGAGAAGCCGGCAATGGCAACCGCCACTTCGGCCAGCGTGTGGAACACGTCCATTGCCCGATGTTGCCACGAATAGTGACGCATCCCCAGCGCCCAGTTCCGCTTCAGGGCAGGCCCCAGCTCAGGGGATTCAATATCAGGAGATAGCTTACATTTGAGTCGAAATCTTCGGTTGAGGCTTATCGTTGTCTGCCTCTACTCTTAGTCGCTTTCTTGCGTTCACTGGGAGAGACCGATGACCCGCGCGGTCAGCATCGACGAACGTTCCAAGGGTAACGCCCCCCTCAAAGCCGATCCTCATGCGCTGACGCATCTGCGCCGCATCGAATCCGAGGCGATTCATATCATCCGCGAGGTCGCCGCCAGCTTTGAGAAGCCCTGCATGTTCTTCTCCACCGGCAAAGACTCCACCGTGATGCTGCATCTCGCCAGGAAGGCGTTCTGGCCTGGAAACGTGCCGCTCACGCTCCTGCACATCGACACCACCTGGGAGTTCGCGGAGATGTCGAAGTTCCGGGATGAGCTGGTCGAGCGCTTTGATCTGCGTCTCGAGGTGCACGTGAACGAGGAGGCGCTGGCAGCGGGCATTCATCCCATCGAGTCCGGCTCCGTTGTTTACAACGACGAAATGAAGACCGTCGCTCTGAAGCAGGCGCTTGATAAGCACGGCTTCGACGCGGCGCTCGGTGGGGCGAGACGGGACGAAGAAAAGTCCCGCGCTAAGGAACGGGTCTTCTCCATTCGCTCGGCGTCTCATCAGTGGGATCCGAAAAATCAGCGGCCGGAGCTCTGGAATCTCTTCAATACACACCTCTCTCCCGGGCAGTCTGTGCGTGTGTTTCCCCTTTCGAACTGGACCGAGACGGACATCTGGCTCTACATCCAGCAGGAGCAGCTCGACATCGTGCCGCTCTATTTTGCAGCGCCCCGGATGAGCTGGAAGGACGACGCTACCGGCCAGATTCTGTTTCTGGACGATGAGCGCATGCTCAACTACCTGTCCCCGACAGAGCGGGAGTCGCTTCGCGAACGCTCGATCCGCTTCCGCACGCTGGGTTGTTACCCGCAGACTGGCGCCGTAGAAAGCGAGGCCGATACGGTGTCAGGGATCATCTCTGAGCTCCTGACTGAGCAGGTCAGCGAACGTCAGGGGCGGATGCTCGACCACGATCAGGCCGCCTCCATGGAGCGGAAGAAGCGCGAAGGCTACTTTTAAGGCAGCTGAGCCTCTGGCGTGCCTCGCGCGGCTCAATCGCTCGACTGACCGAGGCTGCTCGCCAGCTGTTCGTTCCCAAGCGCTGGATTGGTACCGCTGACGATGCTCTCGGCGCGGGTTTTGATCATGTCGCCAAACTGGTCGTGGGTGAGGATGTAGAGCCGATTCTCGCGGACTGCATCGAACACGATCTCTGCAATGTCCGCCGGCTGCATACCCTGCTTCAGAATCTCCTGGAACATGGCGATGCGCGCTTCGTCCTCGGGGGTCAGCGCTGGTGGTCCTTCATCGTTCGCAAGTTCTGCAGGGCGATTGCGACCGCTATCGAAAATGTTGGTGTTGACGAAGCCCGGGCAAAGCACCGAGCAGCCAATCTGCGTGCCTTCCGTCTGCAGATCGACGTAGAGGTTCTCCGTGAGCGCCACGACGCCATGTTTGGTGACCGAATAGAGCGCGTTGGTGCTGCCGCCTATGAGGCCAGCGACGGAGGCGGTATTGACGATATGGCAGGGCTCTCCCTGGGAGATCATCTGGGGTATGAAGACCCGTAATCCGTAGATCACGCTCCAGAGGTTCACGCCCAGCACCCAGTCCCAGTCTTTCTGCGTTGCGGTCCAGGCGTTGCCTCCGCC
>JBCDDI010000338.1:0-4576 GCA_039180365.1 Pseudomonadota bacterium | reverse complement strand
GTCGGTACGCTGATCGCGTTTTTTGCCACACCCGCGCTCTCCAGCCGTACCGACAAACATACGGCGGCCATGTGGGGTATTTTGGCGGTGCTGTTTATCGCCCCAGCACCAATCGTGCTGCGACTCCTCGGGCTCATGCCGGAAAACGGCCACCCTGCCTTGCTGCCGATCCTTATCGCTTACACGACGTTCATCGTTTACGTGGCCGTGACACTGACGATTCTGATCGGATCCATGATCGCCGACACGATCGACGAAAATGAGCTCAACACGGGTAAGCGCCAGGAAGGATTGTTCAACGCCGCCTTTGGTCTGACTGCGAAAGCCACCTCGGGGCTAGGAGGTTTCACGGCCGGTATCGTCCTGGAGATTGTCGACTTTCCAACAGGTGCGGCTCCCGGTGAAGTGACGGTAGACACTGTGTTTGCCCTTGGCGTCGGCGTCGGTCCCGGCATCTTCCTGTTCTGGGTAATCGCAAGTCTGCTGCTTTCCCGCTACGGGCTCAGACGCAGCGACCACGCCCGCATCATGGCCCAGCTCGAGGAGCGGCGGAGGAGCGCCGCGGCGGGGTAGAGAGCCGCGGCGGGGTAGAGAGCCGCGGCAGGGTACTCGAGCCGCGGCTCAGCTCAACTCACCCCTGCAGACTCGACAGATCGACCGGATTACCAGGCGTGGGTTTTGCTCCCTCAGAAAGCGCATCGGCGATACGCCAGAGGATCGTGGCGGTGGTCGAGGCGCCCTCTTCTGCCAGGATTCGATTGACGGCGACATTCAGCAAAGCGTTGTTGAAGCGGGCTTTAATTGCCGGTCCTGCTGCTTCCACGGTGGCAGGCAGGGCCGCCTCGAGGAGTTCCATGGCCCGCTCTGTGTGCAGGGCATCGGGATCGATCAGGTTGCTGCGATCTGATTGCGAGACATTCATCTGAAGCTGTGTTCCTTACTCTCAATGGGTTCTTGATCGATTGGTCCAATCGGCAAAGTTGTGACCGGTTTGGCATCAAACGTTGCAAATGATAATTGTTATCATTTAGATTGTCTCCTATCCGATGGCTTTCGTCGGACGCGGATTTCGAAGCAACCATCCAGGGATTCAGGAGGAAAGGAACGATCCGATGCACCCACTCATGAAGAACCGCAAAAACATTCAACCGCAGCGCAGCGAGCTGCCTACGTCTAGCCTCTCCCCGGGAGGGCAACTCTTTGTCTGGAGCGTACGGCAGTGGCTGCGCTCGTCGCTGGAAAAGCGCTGCGTAAAGCGCGATCTCTTAGCCCCGCATCACAATGTCGGTTGCACAGAAGCCATCGTGCACCTGGACGAATTCATGTGCGCGCTATCCATCGGCGCCCATCGCAAGATCGAGGTTCGCCCGCCGGAATGTGGCCTGGTGAGCGGTGACGAAATCAGGTTGCTCGAACTGATGCGCGCCGGCCAACGGGGTGACCGTGACTCCGCCAGAGCCATCGCAGCGGGTCTGGTCGCCGGCCATACGGTGTCACCGCTTGTGAACATTGCCACGGACTACGGGCTTCAGCTCGAAGTAGCGGGGATAGACCTTTGCGGGCTGCGGTTTCTGCGCATGATCGATACAGCGAACGCTGCGGTAGCCGCCTCTTGAGCCCGGCAACGCACGGCCGCCTGCGCCGAGCCGGCTTTTTCGCTCGCTGGTTGACGGGAATTGCCATCGTGCTCACGCTCTACGCCTTAAGTTGGACTCTAGTGCTCTGATGGATAACCAGACCATGCTGTTTTTTCGCTCTTCCCGCGGACGCCTCGCAGCGGTGTCCGGCGCGTTTCTGCTGGCAACCTCTGCGCTGCTGACCAGCGCCGCTATCACCGCCGACATTGCTGCGGAACCCGAGGCCGCGGTCTCGCAGACCCGCCAGTACACCTTCGCCTGGCAATTCATTGGCGACTCGGCCATGGCGCCCCGCGGCGGCACAACGAAAGGCACCGGCGTTGAACTGGTCACGACCCCCACGGACGCCTGGCGCGCCCTGCGCGAACCGGAGCTTGAGAAGCGAGAGCGGGATCGGCGCGCGATCCTCGCTATGGCGGGCCCTCACAGGACAAGCTTCGATTTCATTGAAACCGTAGGCTTCACGGAGGGCTACAGCCCCGAGGCGCCCTATCAGTCCTGGGGTACCGAATACGTCTATGTAGTTGCCGACGAACCGGAGTTCGTGAGCCTGCAGCACATTCTCGTCATGCGCATGACGATGCCGGACGGCACGGAATCGGAACCGATTGTTGTCAAACACTGGCGCCAAGACTGGCGCTACGAGCACCGTGATCTACACGTGTACGCAGGGAAGCAGACCTGGACCCGGAGTCGACTCGATCGTCGCGACGTACGCGGTCAGTGGACGCAGACCGTCTATCAGGTAGACGACTCGCCGCGATACCAGGCGAGTGGCAACTGGCAACACTTCGCCAACTACTCCGCCTGGGAGAGCAACGAAACCTGGCGGCCGCTCCCCCGGCGCGAGTTCAGCGTGCGCGACGACTACGATGTGCTCATCGGCACTAACCGACACACAATTACGCCCACCGGTTGGGTGCAGGAAGAAGATAATCTGAAGGTAGCCCTGGACGAAGATGGCGGGCGACTGGCGGTACTGGCCCGGGAAGCGGGCATTGCCCGCTACGAGCGCATCGACAACTTCGATTGGTCCGCAGGTGACGACTACTGGGCCAAGACCGGTCCGTTCTGGGAAGTCGTGCGCGATGTCTGGGCCGAAACCCTAGCGGCAAACGACGTCGTGGGTTTCGATAAGAGCGTGGACGGCAAACCCATGTTTGCCGCCATGTTTGAACTGTCGCGCAGCACCACGGCCGACGGCTTTGATGAGACCAGCGCTCGCTCGCAGGTCGAGGAAGCGCTGGCGCGTTATCTGCGCTGAACGCAGTCGCTCCGGTGAGTGGGCACGAGCTACCTGGTCGCCCGGCCCCTCGATCAGATGATCGACAAAGACCTGAGCAATCCTGCTCAGGTCAGGACGGCCTCAAAGGTCTCTAGCTCGGGATGACCCAGGTAGGTGCCTTTAGGCGCGCTCGCCTGGGCATGGGCTTTCCGGAAGTGATCCGATTCGGTCCAGTCTTTGAAAGCCTGCTCGGAGGCCCAGATCGTGTGTGAGGCGTATAGCACGTGATCTTCACGCTCGGGGCCTTTCAACAGGGCAAAGGACTTAAAGCCGGGCACCTGATCGAGATGGGATTCCCGCTCACGCCACACCTTTTCGAAGCCGGCCTCAAAGCCCGGGGCGATACGGAAGCGATTCATGGCAAGGAACATGGTGCGTTCTCCTTCAATTTGTTTTCGTCGAGTTCATTTTTCGTCGAGTTCGTTTAGCCGCTTAACGCGCAGCCTATCAGCTCAAAACAACCAGCCGATCAAGCTCGCCGTGCCGCTCAACCAGCACGGGGGTTTCATAAATGTTACTCAGGGTCGCTGAGGTCATCACTACCTCCGGCGCCCCCAGCCCTGCAGGGCGTCCCCGATCGAGAAGCAACACGCGGTCGGCGTAGCGTGCGGCAAGGCTTAAGTCATGAAGCACGATTGCCACCCCCACGCCACGCCAGGTTTGCGCGCGCACAGATTCGAGGAGAGCGATGGCGTGTTTGATATCCAGGTTGGCCGTCGGCTCATCCAACAGCAGCCAGCGCGGCGCATAACCGGTCGACGGGCGCCAAAGCTGGAGCAGCGCCCGCGCGTAAACAACCCGCTGTTGCTCACCCCCGGAAAGGCTGCTGAATACTCGATCTGCCAGGTTTACCGTTTCCGTTTCCTCGAGCACTTCGGCGATCGCCTGCTCGTAATAGGTGCCAGGAACCACCTCAGGTAGCCAGCCCATCTCTATGACGTCTATGGCCCGGAAATCAAAGGCGACCGTTGGCGCCTGGCGAACCACCGCTCGCCGTTCTGCCTGCTGGCGGTCAGGCACCTGCCGAAGCGGCACACAATCCAGAGTGACTGTGCCGCTCGATGGCTCCAGGTCACCAGCGAGCACGCTGAGCAGCGTTGATTTGCCGGCGCCGTTTGGTCCGAGCACCGCAAGGAGCTCGCCCACCTCCAGTGTGAGATCCACACCGGCAAGGAGACGTTGTTCGCCCACCCGAATTTCGAGCCCTTGCGCCTTCAACATCAGCGGCGCAGCCGGATGATGAGCCAGAGGAAAAACGGTGCGCCAATCGCGCTGGTAATGAGGCCAACCGGCAGCTCGGCGGGCACCACAAGGGTTCGGGCTCCCAGATCCGCAACGACAGCCAGCGCTGCGCCGAACAATGCACTGCCTGGCAGCAGGTAGCGATGGTGCACACCGCCAATGAGGCGAACGAGATGCGGCACCACGAGACCCACAAAACCGATAATGCCAGAGACCGCAACGCCGGCTCCGACTGCGGCGGCGCCGGAGAACACAACCAGACGCTGAAGCCCGGCACGTGGGTGTGGATGTAAACGGTCTGAAGCGTCTGGTTGTGTTCTCCGGCGCCGCCGCAGTCGGAGCCGGCGTTGCTGTCTCTGGCATTATCGGTTTTGTGGGTCTCGTGGTGCCGCATCTCGTTCGCCTCATTGGC
>JBCDDI010000337.1:0-4582 GCA_039180365.1 Pseudomonadota bacterium | reverse complement strand
GGCAGCGTCTTACCGGCGACGACGCCAAGCAGGATCAGACCCAGTTCAAACTCCTCGTGAAACAGATGATTGTTGAACTCGAGGACGTGCTTCGCGTTCTGAAAACCTGAGCGCACCTCGCTCCATCTCTCGAACAGCACCGCGGCGGGTTCCATGATCCTCTCGGCTTCCCGCCGTTTACGGTTCACCACCTTTACGCTCCTCTATGTGGCTCAGGGTGTGCCCATCGGCATTCTTGACGTTGCCATGCCCGCCTGGCTGGCAGCCCAAGGCTATGACGCCGCGGCCGTGGGTTCTTTTGTCGCCATCGTGGGCCTTCCCTGGGCCTTCAAGCTGGTTGCCGGTCCTTTTATGGATCGCTTCGGCTTCCCGCCCATGGGCCGGCGCCGGCCCTGGATCATGCTGGCGCAGGGTGGCCTCATGCTGATGCTTGTACTGCTTGCACTGGTCCCTGATCCGGCCAGCCAGCTTGGTATGCTTATGGCCGTTGGTTTTCTTGTGAACGCCTGTGCGGCAACGCAGGACGTAGCCGTGGACGGCATGGCGATCGACATTCTGCCCTTCGCCGAGCGCGGCCGAGCCAACGCCTTCATGGCCTTCGGCCAGGTCGGCGGTATCGCCGGCACTGGCGTGGTTGCCGCCTATCTCCTTGCGAACTTCGGCCTGGTCGCCACGGGACTTGCTGCGGCGCTGACGATTGGCGCTATCTTTTCCATGGTGGTGATTTCCCTGGAGCGCCCCGGGGAGCGGCGCCTGCCCTGGAGCAGCGGTTTGCCGCACCCTGAAGCGGAAGGGCTTTCGCCAACACTCGGCAGGCTGTTCACCGATCTGCGCCGGGCACTGCTGCTGCCGATGAGCCTCGTCATCACCGCCTCAGTCTTTCTGGTGCGGGTCGCTATGGGAGCCTTCCTCGCAGCGACGCCGGTTTTTGCGGTGCAGGAGCTTGGCTTTGAAGCGGAAGTATACAGCCGCAACTACGGCACGCTCATTGGTGTGTGTGCCGTTTTCGGCCTGCTTGTTGGCCCGCTTGTTGATCGTTTCGGTGCCCGGCAGGTGCTGCTCGCAGCCCTTGTGGTGGGTGCCACGTTGCTCGCAAGTTTCTCGCTGCTGCCGGGACTCTGGGGGAACGATCGTTATCTCTTTGCCATGCTCGCTGCCTACCTGCTCGTGGAGCAGGTGATCTTTGTCTGCCTGATCGCCCAGTACATGAACCTCACCTGGCAGAAGGTGGCGGCAACCCAGTTTGCCGTCTATATGGCTCTGGCTAATCTGGGTCGCTCGACCGGCGCCGGTCTGTCTGCGGCGCTTTCCGTGGAGCTCGACTTCGCCTCGCTGTTCCTGGTGTTTGCCGGGCTCTATCTGTTGTCCTTTGCCTGCCTCCTTGCCTTCCGCGAGCCGCGCCACCTCCGGGATCTTGAGAGTCTCGGCGAGGCATCCTCTTGATCGGCAGGCAACTCCTGACCATGCTGCTTGCCATGCTGGCAGCAAGCGCCATGGCCGACGTTGAACAGGAGCGCCTCGGCCGATTGGAAGGGCTTCAGCCCACAATCGACTATGAGAGCCTCCTGCATGACCTGGATCTCGCGAACTGTCCCGAGGTAGCGGGGGCGACGGTCCTTGGCACGGAGCTCTGGGCACGCGCCCGTACCCGAGCTCAAGGTGGGGAAGCGGACGATCGCCCGCTCTACTGGGCGAGGCTTGCGGCCCAGCAACGCCTGAGTCAATGCGACGCCGCCGCGCTGGTCGCCTTTGAGCGAGCAAGCCGCGGCTTCGGTCGGAACGTCGCCGTTGATCCGGGTGTCCACCGGGTGTTCATCAGCGGCTTCGATCCTTTTCATCTGGATAGCAACCTTGCACAGAGCAATCCCTCGGGGCTGGCGGCCCTGCTCCTTGATGGCACCACCGTTGAAACCAGGGCAGGCCCAGCGCGGATTGAGACCGTTGTTGTGCCGGTGCGTTTTCGCGATTTCGACGAGGGGCTCATTGAACGGGAGTTCGAGCCGCTGCTTCGGGTGGCCAGGCATCAGCTGCTGGTGACCGTCAGCATGGGTCGGGATGCCTTCGATCTGGAACGGTTCCCCGGGCGCCGCCGTTCGTCGGCGGTGACCGATAACCTGAACGTTCTCACGGGCGCGAACCTTGAAAACCCGCTGGTCCCGGCGCTCAAGGGCGAAGCGCTAGCAGGTCCGGAGTTCGTCGAGTTCAGTTTGCCGGCGCAGGCGATGGCAGCGACCTCGGGCCCCTATGCCGTTCGGGACAACCGGCAGGTGCGGACCCTGGAAGGCGGTGCCAGGCAGGTGAGCCGTCTTGAAGATCTTGCGGGCGAGACCGCCGTCGCAGGTTCCGGCGGCGGCTATCTGTCCAATGAAATCAGCTACCGCAGCGTTCGCCTGAACAGCGAGCTGGCTCGGGAGCTCGGCCGCGAGCCTTTACCCCTCGGCCATCTGCATACGCCGCGCATTGCAGGTTTTGATCGAGAGGCTGAGCTCGCCATCGTTGCGCAGATCCGTGACCTGCTGGTCGCTGGTCTTGAAGCCGTCCTGGCAGATCAGCTGGAGCGCGATCCCGCCGCCGACTGACGCGGGATTTCAATAAGCAGGATAGGCCATGCGTTCGTCAACGGTCAGTACCGTGAAAGCGAAAAGCATGAACAGAGCGAGCCCAAGCAGGTAAAAGGGTACCCGCCGCTGGTGGTTGAGCGGCAACTCCTCAGAGATCACGTTGACGAGAATCACACCGGCGAGAAAGGCGGTGATGGCGTTGATGGCCGTTTTGCTCAGTTCTGTCAGAAAACCTGCGCCAGCGCCGGTGAGCAGCAGCAGCGCGAAAGCCCAGCGGCCCTTGTGATCAAACTGCGCCGGCCAGCTATGGCGAAACAGGTGGTCCATACCAAGCAGGTGGAGAGAAAGGATCACCGCCATTGCCACGTTGATCTCGACGAAGTCCGACGACATCTCCACAAATACGTAGCCCACAAGAAAGCTGTAGGCGCCATGGGCTAAGGTGTCGAAATGCATGGCCGCAGAGGGGGCCAGCGACTCGTCAAGGTGCAGCATGACCAGGTAGGAGACGATGCCCGCTAGCAGCAGCATATACACCCAGAGATCGTTGAACTCGAGCTCGGCCAGGGGGTCCATGCCAATCGTCCCCACGGTGATCCGAGCGAGCTTCGGCATCAGGTAAAGCACCACGTAACCCGTCGCGATACCGCCGATGAGGCCCATCCAGAACGACTCCCTGGCGTGCATGAGTCGGTCGAGGATGGGGAAGAAGAGATGAACGACCACCATAGCGGTGGCCAGCACGGCCAGCGGCAGCCAGTTCTGCTCGATTTCGATCATCAGGTGGGAGTGTGTAACATGTGCGCGCAGTTTAATGAGGTGCCCTCAATGAGACTACAAAGGACCCTTTGGCTGGGTGTTGCCCTGGCTCTCTCAACGGCGTCGCTACCGGCCCTGGCGGACGGCTACGACGATGCGCGGAAAGTCTTTCAGAACGCTGGCGCCAGCGGTCGTTATTTCGACAGCGCTTACGGCTACGCACTCTTTCCAACCATTGGCAAAGGCGCCATCGGCATTGGCGGCGCCGGTGGCAAGGGTCGGGTTTTTGTTGGCGGCAATCATGTTGGTAACACGTCCATGGGCAAGGTGACCATCGGCTTTCAGTTGGGTGGGCAGGCCTATTCCATGATCATTTTCTTCGAGGACGAGCGGGCCTTCCGTGAATTCTCCTCCGGCAATTTCGAGTTTGGCGCCCAGGCGTCAGCCGTGGCGATCACTGCGGGCGCCTCCGCCGCCGCATCCACCGCAGGTGGTGGCACCGCCGGGGCATCCGGCGGACGTCACGATGCCACAACGGCAGGGACCTACAGCCGCGGCCTCGCTGTGTTTACCGTGGCCAAAGGCGGCCTCATGTACGAAGCGAGCATTGGTGGCGCCAAGTTCGGCTACCGCCCCGTGGGTGAAGCCGCTGAGGCTCCCGCGGCTGAGGCTGCCGAGGGCAGCTGAGGCAGCTACCGGGCCGGAGTCAGGTCTGTGATTCCGGCGACCACACAAGACGGGAGAAACCCATGTCCAGATTAGCGAACTTCACATTGGCAGCCGCGGTGCTGCTGCTTGCCATCGCCCCCCTTGCCCGTGCAGATGGCTATGACGATTCGCGGCAGGTTTTCCAGCAGGCCGGTGCCAGCGGCGGGTTCTTCGACACCGCCTACGGCTACGCACTCTTTCCAACGATTGGTAAAGGCGGCATCGGCATTGGTGGCGCCGGTGGCAAGGGCCGGGTTTTTGTTGGCGGCGACCACGTCGGCAACACGTCCATGGCGCAGGTCAGCGTTGGCCTGCAGTTCGGCGGCCAGGCCTATTCCATGATCGTCTTCTTCGAAGATGAACGCGCTTTCAGCGACTTCTCCTCGGGCAACTTTGAGTTCGGCGCGCAGGCAACGGCCGTGGCCATTACCGCCGGTGCATCAGCAGGCACCTCCACTCAGGGTGGCGGCACCGCCGGTGCGTCCGGCGGCAAAAACGATGCGACCACCCGCGGTTCCTATACGAAAGGCATGGCCGTGTTCACCGTGGCTAAG
>JBCDDI010000336.1:0-4585 GCA_039180365.1 Pseudomonadota bacterium | reverse complement strand
GGCGGCGTCCGATCGACCTTTCGAGTCGTCCGCAGATACGGAGCAAGGCATTGTTATCCCTGAAGAAAATACCCAGGCCTTTGCGGATCTTCTAAGCCGGGAAGGGACTGATGTTGGGGCGCCACCGGCGCCTTCGAAAGCTCAAGCGAGCCCAGCCTCAAGCTGGCCTGTTCCCGCCCTGGTAGCCGCCGCGCTGGCAACGGACAACGGATCCATTGCCGCCCGGGCCGCTGCCGACGGCACAGTCTTGCCATCCACCGGCAAGGTCGCGCCGTCCGGTGGCGAGCGCCCGCCTATGATTACAGTGCCGGAGGCAAGCACGCTGTCGCGCGAGATACCCGCCGGGAGCACGGCATCACCAGTGCGACCGGAAAACCCTCAGATCCCGACCGCACCTGCTGTGACGATGAATCCGGACGCGATGAGCAGGACGCCGGCAGACACCGCAGCGACGCCCGCGGCGAATGCTCTGAGCCGCGATCCGGCCCTGGCAACAACCTCCTTCGAGGCGCGAGCCCTAAGCCCGCCGGCCAGCCCGCCCACGCCAATGCCGACAGTACCCGAAACCCCACCAGAGCAACCGGTCACGCCACCTGCCCGGCAGGCGGCCGACAGTGCCGCGACGCCGACCGAGCGCGGCAGCGCAACGCTCCCGGGCCTCGAGCAACAGGATAGTCTGGACGCAGAAGCGGGCCGACAAGGCCAGGACCAGCAGCAAGCTGGCTCACGGGAAGGTCAGCGATCGGCGCCCAGTATCAGTTTCTCGAACCAGGCACCGGGGCCGGCTGCGGCCGCCGCAGCGCCTCCAACCACCTCCGTCCTTGCAAACTCAACGGGTGCCACGCTCCTTTCCCAGCCAGTGGTGCTTCTTGGTAACCCGGGTACCTGGGCGGAACCGCTGCAGCAACGCATCGCATCACTCGCCCGGGGTGGCTTCAACAGCGCAGAGGTACGCCTGCATCCACCAAGCCTCGGCCAACTCGAAGTGCGTATCAGCATGCAACAGGACCAGGCGACGCTGTGGCTCGCCAGTCCCTCCGCCGAAGTTAGGGAGGTGCTGCAACAGTCGCTGCCTCGCCTGGAAGGTCTCTTCGAAGAGTTCGGCATCCAGCTCGCCGATGCCCAGGTGGGCGAACGACAGCCAGACACAGACTCCGATTCGGACAGGCCGGAGCTCTCTGGCAGCGCCGATCAGCTGAGTGGAGATGTGGCAGAACGCGACGCAACTGAGACGAAACTCGGTCTCCTCGACGCCTGGGCCTGAGACGCCGGGTTCTGGACAGAGTCTGCTGTGCCTGGCGCAGAGCAAGCTCCGGCCGCCAAGGATCCGTGATCAGGCCAGTCAAATATCCGCGACCTTGGCTCTCAAGCTTTTTCAGGAAAGAAAAAAGCCAATGAAATCTGTGTCTTAGAAACGCAGAGCCAGTGGTACGTTTTTTGCTGACCCTCTTCGGACCCACGGAAGCGAGCCGACCATGGCAGAAAACGCAGAGCCCGAAGTCGAGGAAGCAGCACCTGCCGCGAAACTCGGACTGACGCAGATTCTCATGATCGTCGGCCTGGTGATCGTCACCCAGGTTGTCATGAAGTTCGCCCTCGATACCTTCTTCCCCCCTCAGGCCGTGTTGCCGCCGGAAGAAGGCGCCGAAGCCCTCGAAGAAACCGAGGAGACTCCCATCGATGAGCTCGAACCGGCGAACTATCTGCCGCTTGATCCTGCGCTTGTCGTGAACGTGAAGCAGCAGGATGGGAAGTCTCAATACGTGCAGGCATCCCTGCAGCTCATGACCCGCAGCCCGGAAGTCTTCGAAGCGGCCAAGGTGCATGCCCCGGCCATTCGCAGCGCGCTGATCATGCTTTTTTCCGACGTCGAGCCGGAATCGCTGTCCACCATCGAAGGCAAGAAAACCTTACAGGAAGATGCTCGGACAACAACGGACACGGTTTTAGAAGAGCTTGCCGGCGTCAGCGGGGTTGATGCGATCTATCTGACAAGCCTGGTTCTCCAATGAGCGACGTACTTTCGCCCGAAGAAGTCGACGCGCTGCTGAAAGGCGTGTCCTCCGGCGACGTCGCTTCCGGGGAGGGTTTCGGCGTACCTGCCGGCGAAGTGGTCGCCCTCGACCTGACTGATCCAAATACCTTCAGCCGGGATCAGATCCCGCCGCTGGAGTTCAGCAATCAGGTGCTTGCGCGGCATCTCACGGCCAGCGTGCGACCCCTGCTGAACAACGTCGCCGAAGTCACGGCCACGGAGCCCAGACTTCTCAGCTACGCGGATTATCTGGCTGAGCTTGCGCATCCCACCTTCATCCATCAGACCCACGTATTACCCCTGGACAGCGACATTCTGTTTGTCCTGAGCACGGATCTGATCCTGAACTACGTCGACTTTTATTACGGCGGCGATGGCGTACATGAAGACCAGGAAGTACTTACCCGGGACTTCACGGTCACGGAGCGCGGCGTCGCCGGTCGCCTGCAACAAAAAGCCGAACGTTTCATGACAGAAGCCTGGTCCGGTGCCGCAGCGCTGACCTTTGAGGGCGGAGTCGTAGAGACGAACCCCGCCTTCTCCAACTTCTTCAGTCCTTCGGACATGCTCGTCGCTTCACGCTTTGAAGTTGCCATGCCGTAAAAACCCCTCGGTTCCCTCGACATCCTGCTGCCGAAAGCCGCCGTGGACCCCTACCGCCGCCAGCTGGAAGCCGCGGGCCAGGGCGACCCTTCACAGAAACAGTCGCGCTGGGCCAACGCCTTCGAAAGTCAGCTGCAACAGACCGAGGTGGAGCTTTCTTCCACGCTCTCCACAACCACGGTAAATCTCGGCGAGCTGGTGAAGCTCCGCATCGGCGACATCCTGCCCTTCGAGCTGCCGCCGACCGTGGAACTCACGGCCGGAGACGTGGCGCTGTTTCGGGGCACCTTCGGCGTATCAAACGGTAAAAACGCCATCCGCATCACTGAACGCCTCGGAGGCGTGCAGTGAGCGGTTTGAATCAAGCAGGAGACCACCATGAGTGAAACCGATTCCGGTCAGGCGCAGGCGCCTGCGGAAGACAAGGTGGCCCCCGCCGCCTTCGATGACCTGGAG
The DNA here is from genome assembly GCA_039180365.1 of Pseudomonadota bacterium. Lineage (GTDB taxonomy): Bacteria > Pseudomonadota > Gammaproteobacteria > Pseudomonadales > Azotimanducaceae > SZUA-309. The sequence goes on along the minus strand of JBCDDI010000336.1, from coordinate 1,491 downwards.
CAGTCCACGGAAGGTAGCGGCGCCCAGGACATCAATCTCGACGTGGTGCTGAATGTCGATGTGGATCTTTCCCTGGAAGTGGGACGGGCGAGTATCAGCGTCCGCAATCTTCTGCAGCTCAATCAGGGTTCCGTGGTGGAGCTCGACCGCCTGGCCGGTGAGCCCCTGGACGTTCTCATCAATGGCACCCTCATCGCCCGGGGAGAGGTGGTGGTCGTGAACGACAAATACGGCATCCGCCTGACCGATGTGATCAGTCCCGCTGAACGCATCAAGCGGGTGCAATAACCGTGGAACCGCTCTGGTCCAGCCAGTCTTTCGACATGCTGGGCGCTCTGCTGGGCGTTCTCCTGCTGATCTTTATCGTCGCCTGGGTGCTGAAGCGTATCCAGCAGGGTCAGGGTAGCGGCCGAGCCCACCTGAAGGTGCTCAGCGTGCTGCCGCTGTCCACCCGGGAAAAGGTGGTACTGATTCAGGCAGGAGAAGAACAGGTGCTCGTCGGGGTGAGCGGTGCAGGCATTCAGCAGCTGCATACGCTGAAGGAGCCGGTAGAGATCGTAAGCTCTGCGGTAAATGGGGAAGTCCCCGCTACCCCGAGCTTTGCCGATGCGCTGCGCCAGGTTATGACAAGGCGCACGCCGTGAGCCGCCTGTTCAAGCACGTCGTGTTGATTCTGCCGCTGCTCGTCTGGGCTGACGCGGCCTTCGCTCAGAGTGCCCCACTGATTCCCATCGATGGCGCCGAGGGCGAAGCCCCCTACTCGCTGACAATTCAGGTGCTCGCGCTCATGACGGCGCTGACCCTGCTGCCGGCATTTGTGCTCATGATGAGCTCCTTCACCCGTATCATCATCGTCCTCTCGATTCTCCGCCAGGCCCTCGGCACGGCACAGACGCCGCCCAATCAGGTGCTCATCGGTCTGGCGCTGTTTCTAACGCTGTTCGTCATGGCGCCGGTGATCAGCACAAGCTACGAGACCGGTCTTGCGCCCTACCTCGACGGAGAGATGGGTGTCGAAGAAGCCTTTGATCAGGGCATGGCGCCGCTGCGCGCCTTCATGCTCGACCAGACCCGGGAATCGGAACTCGAACTGTTTCTTGAGCTGGCCAATGAAACGGAGGTGACCGCGCCGGAGGAGATTTCCACCGCCGTGCTGGTGCCCGCCTTCATCACCAGCGAACTGAAGACGGCCTTTCAGATTGGTTTTCTGATCTTCATCCCCTTCGTCATCATCGATCTGGTGGTGGCCAGCGTGCTCATGTCCATGGGCATGATGATGCTCTCACCCATGCTCGTATCGCTGCCCTTCAAAATCATGTTGTTCGTGCTGATCGACGGCTGGTCGCTGCTCATCGGCACCCTGGCTGGGAGCTTTTACCTGTGAGCGTCAGATCGTGAGTCCGGAAGCCGTTGTCACCATCGGCCAACAGGCGCTGCAGGTCGTCGTACTGCTCGCGGCACCGCTGCTGCTCTCCGCTCTGTTCGTCGGCC
>JBCDDI010000335.1:0-4592 GCA_039180365.1 Pseudomonadota bacterium | reverse complement strand
CTGACGGGTCGACGACGACTTCGGGAACTGGCTGGCTGGTGGCTGGGGCTGAGTCTTCTTTTCGCGCTGGTCGCTGCCGAAGGTGCGTTTATGGACGCGCTCGCCTACTGGCTGCTTCACATCGGCGGCGGCCTCATCACCCTCATGGCAGTAGGACTGGCTGCCGGTCGTCTGGGTCTAGTGCGCCAGGCGCTGTGGCTTCAGCTGCTTGTGACGGGCGTTGTGGGCGCAGCCGTCTTCACCCCTCTGGCCATCGCCTTCGAAGTGGTTTTTCCAACGATCGGATCGGAGGCGCTCCAGGACGACTGGGCCACGGGGCCATTTCCCTGGCGCGAGGTGCTGGAGGAATTTCTCGGGCTGACTCCGGCCTTTGTCGCCACCTGGGCCCTGGTCAACGTGCAGGCGCTGCGCGAAGCAACGCAAAAACAGGAGGAAGCGAGGGAGCCGCGTCCGGCACGAACCGGCCTCTTAGGCAAGCTGCCGCCGGCCCTCGGCACAAGAGTCATCAAGCTCAGCGCCGATCTGAACTATCTCGAGGTCACGACGGACCGCGGCGATACCACAGTGCTTTACAGCCTTTCCGCAGCCGCTGAAGAGCTCGCCGATCTGGGGATCAGAGTTCATCGCAGCCACTGGATCGCTAAATCCGCCGTGGTTCGCGTCCGGCGGGCCAAGCAGGGCGTCATCTGCGAACTCGAGAACGGTGCCGAGGTGCCAGTGAGCCGGCGCCGCCAGCGGGAGCTTCTGGAAGAGTTTGGCGCCGACTTCCGCCGAGGCGGCTGATTTCCCTTTTTCGAACCAGCCTTCTAACCTCCGTGAGCACGTCGACGCAGGGAGAGATTGATGACGGAAGCCATCCGGCTCTGGGGTACCGGCACAAGCCGCACCTTCCGGCCCATCTGGCTGGCCGAAGAACTGGGCATCAACTACGAACTCACGCCCATGGGGCCTCGCACCGGCGAAACCCAGACCGATGCCTACACCAGGCTGAATCCAAAGCAGAAGATTCCACTGCTGACCGTGGGTGAACGTGCCCTTTCCGAGAGCCTCGCCATCTGCCGTTACCTGCTTGCGACCTTTCCCGGCGGCGATCTCTACCGCCCGGCTGATGCCTGGGCTCAGGCTGAAGAAGATGAATGGTGCTGCTACATCTACGGCGAACTCGACGAGACCAGCCTCTATGTCATGCGCCGCCACGGAGATCTGGGTTTCATCTACGGCGATGCACCCGAGGTGGTTGAATCGGCGGGCGCCTATGCAGACCGGCACCTGGGCGTCACGTCCGAACGCCTCGGCGACCGGCAGACGCTCCTTGCTGGCGGTTTCGGGCTCGCCGATCTGATGCTGATGACCTGCCTCGACTGGGCTGTGGCCTATCGACGCACCCTTCCGGACAATCTTGCCACTTATCGCGCACGCGTCGCAGAACGACCCGCCTACCAGCGGGCCTACGCGGCAAACTTCGCAAGCTGAGGAAAAAGCCATGGGACCTCTCTCCGGTATTCGCGTTCTCGATCTCACAACCATGGTCTCCGGCCCGGTCGCTGCCATGATGCTTGCGGACCAGGGCGCAAGCGTCATCAAGGTAGAGCCGCCGCACGGTGAGCAGATGCGCCACCTCGGCAATCCCTATAACGGCGTCACAGCCATGTTCTACTCCTGCAATCGCGGTAAACGCTCTATCGCTCTGGACCTGAAATCCGAAGCGGGTAAGGACGTACTCAGAGATCTGCTCAAAGACACCGACGTGCTGCTGCAGAATTTCCGCCCCGGCGCCATGGAGCGCATGGGCTTTGGGGAAGACGCCGTCAGAGCCCTGAACGAGAAGATCATCTATGTGTCCATCAGTGGCTTCGGCGAACATGGACCCTACGCCCACAAACGCGTCTACGACCCGGTCATTCAGGCCCTCTCCGGCGCCACGGACATCCAGGCCAATCGGGAGACCGGCAAACCGGCCATGTTCCGCATCATCATTGCCGACAAGGTCACCTCGGTGACGGCGGCCCAGGCCATCTCCTCGGCGCTTTTCCACCGAGAGCGGACCGGTGAAGGACAACACATCCGTCTCTCAATGCTTGAAACGATGCTCGCCTTCTTCTGGCCTGAAGGGATGGGTGGACTGACCTTTGCTGAGAATGAATACGACGTGACCCGCGGCCAGGGCACCATGGACCTGGTTTTCGAAGCTCAGGACGGCTATCTCACCGCCGGTGCCATCTCAACGAGCGAATGGGAAGGTATGTGCCGGGCGCTGGATCGGGAAGATCTCATCACCGACGAACGTTTCGCCACGCCGCAGGCGCGTGGAAAAAACGGTGAGGAGCGTAAACGCATTACCGCCGCGGAGATTGCCAAGTGGCCGCGGGACGAAATCCTCGCCCGCCTCGATGCGCACGACGTGCCGAGCGCTCCGCTCCTGTCCCGCATGGAGCTCATGGACCACGAGCAGATCCGGGAAAACGGCTCCATCGAGCGGATCGATACAGAGGTCTTCGGGGAAGTTCGACAGGCGACACCCGCCGCCCACTTCAGCATGTCGCCGGCAGCCATCGCCGGGCCGGCACCGCGCCTGGGCGAACACAGCGTCGAGATCTTAAGGGAGCTCGGCTACGAGGCAGAACGGTACGATGAGCTGCGCGGCGCTGGCGTTGTTGTGCAACTCGCCGACTGACCACAGATTCTAAAGACGACTGACAGGGAGAAAGCACTTGAGTGATTCCGTTGTGATTCTGGGCGCCGGTGCACCAAACGGCGTCGGCGGTGCACTTACGCGCCGCTTCGCTGCCGAAGGACACCACGTTTTTGTCTCCGGACGTACGCTTGGGAAAGTCGAAGAAACAGCCGCTGCAGTCAACGCGAGCGGCGGCTCTGCGGAAGCGGTTGCCGTGGACGTGATCAGCGCCGCCGACCAGGATGCCCTGTTCGAACGGGTGCGAGCGCGCGGCGAGTCCGTGGCGGCCGTGCTTTTCAATGCGGGGGCAAACATGCCGATCCCCTTCGAAGAGCTCACCGAAGCACAGTTCGAAGAGTTCTGGCGCATCGGCTGCTTCGGCGCCTTCCTGACGGCCAAGCGCGCCATGCCACTCCTTGCTGCGCAAGGGAGCGGCAGCATGCTCTTTACCGGGGCCTCGGCTTCCATGCGCGGTCGCCCGATGTTCGGCCACTTCGCGTCCTCAAAGGCGGCTCTCAGGAACCTCGCTCAGGCGCTCGGCCGAGAGTACGGGCCGAAGGGCGTTCACGTTGCGCACGTGGTCATTGACGGCATTGTTAACGGCGATATCGTTCAGGGCCGTTTCGCCGACTACCTCGATTCGCTGGGCGAGGACGGCGCCCTCGATCCCGATGCGATCGCCGACGCTTTCTGGGCGCTGCACAGCCAGCACCGTTCGGCCTGGACCCACGAACTGGATCTTCGGCCCTTCAAGGAAACCTGGTAAGGCGGATACCACGGGCAGCGACGACCAGCCCTGGTCGCCGCGCCCACTCTCTAAAGACAATCAGACCAGTCGATAGCCTGCTTCGCTCAAGGGCATCGTCCGGATCCGCTCGCCGTTTGCGGCGAAGATGGCGTTGGTCACCGCCGGCGGCAGCGCGGGTTCGCCGAGACCCGTTGAAGGGTTCTCGCTCTGCAGGAAGTGCACGTCAATCTCAGGCGTCGCGCTGATGCGCAGCACCGAGTATTTGTCGAAGTTGTCCTGCTGAATGATCCCGTCAGCCATGGTGATCTGCTGCAGCGCCATGGTGCTGAGACCGTCGACGACAGATCCCTGTACCTGATTCATCGCACCGCTCATGTTGATGATCGGGCCGACGTCCACGGCAACGGTGACTTTGTCGACGTGGAAGTTCCGATCCGCATCCACGGTCACCTCTGCCACCTCGGCGATATGTGCCGCATGACAGAAATAGAAGGCGAGCCCCTGGCCGGATCCTGGGGGCATTGGTTTACCCCAGTTCGCCTTCTCCGCCGCCAGGCGGATGACGTCCGCGGCGCGTCCGGTGTTCAAGGCATTCACATTACCTTCGTCCAGCCAGCGCGGTTCGCCAAGGAGCTCCAGCAGAAAATCCAGATGATCGCGGCCGGCAAGCACGGCCAGCTCATGAATGAAGCTCTGTTCCACAAAGGCGTTGGTATTGGACCCCGGCGCGCGCCAGGCACCGCAGGGTGTTCGCAGCTCCATGAGCGACTGGCGCACCCGGGCGTTATCAAGGGCGGCGATGGTGAACTCGTTGCCGCGCAGACCTGAGCCGATAACCGGCCGGCCACCTTTGCTGAAGCCAACGTAATGCTGATCGAGACCGGCAAGTTTGCCGTTGCCTGTCACCGCACCCTTCAGCTGCTGGAAGCCGCCAACGCGAAAATAGTCGTTGTGGATATCATCTGTGCGGGTCCAGGTGAGCTTCACAGGTACACCGGCCCGGTGCGAGATCGCCATAGCCTCCGCCGCATAGTCATGTACGGCCCGACGGCCGAAACCGCCGCCAAGGCGCTTCGGATGTACGGTCACATTCTCCGGCTCCACGCCCAGCATGTTCTTGGCAATTTCTTTCACCTGAGCCGGGAACTGACTGCCGTACCAGATCTCGAG
>JBCDDI010000334.1:0-4593 GCA_039180365.1 Pseudomonadota bacterium | reverse complement strand
TTGGGCGTCCGCTCCTGCCCCGGGACTGTGAAGTGCCGGAGTTCAAACACGCCTGCCTCGGCGGCATTTATGCCATGAAGAGCGCCCTCAGGCTGCTTGCCAGCGATGGCGCCGACCGCCAGGCGATTGTGGTCAGTGCTGACATCGCCGAATACGAACGGGGCAGCACCGGTGAGCAGACCCAGGGCGCCGGCGCCGTGGCCATGCTCCTGGAAGCCAATCCGCGCCTGCTCAGCATTGACCTGAAGCAGAGCGGCAGCGCCTCCGACTATCGAACGAACGACTTCCGCAAGCCGTTTTCCCGGTTCACGGGACAGCGGCTTGGGGCCAACGGCCAGCTGCAGGACTTCCCGCTGTTCAACGGCGGCTATTCGACAGACTGTTATCTCGAGGCAACGGTTGAGGCCGTGCGCAATATGCTCGACAAACGCGGCGCCCGGCACGGCTACCTGGAATCGCTGCCGGCCGTATTCATGCACCGCCCCTATAAGCGTATGCCGGAAACGGGCCTCGCCCTGTGCACCCTCTTTGCCCTCGGCAGTGGCGACAGCGACGCCCGGGCCGAGCTTGCCCGCTATTGCGAGCTCGCCGGTGTGGCACCGGAAGACGTGCTCGCGGAAATCTGGTCCTCGCCGAGAGTCAGCAACACCATGGATCGGGACGCAGGCCCCGTTTATCCCCATTCACAGAACGTGCTCCGCGCCTTTCGCGGCAAGGACGGCTACCGAACCCGGATCCTCGCGAAGCAGGCGCTTGGGGCGGATATGGTCGCCGAGTTAGGCAACCTCTATACGGCGTCGCTACCGGCCTGGTTGGCCGCTGGTCTTGAAGAGGCCGCGACCAAGGGCACCGCCCTGGCCGGTGAAGAAGTACTGATGATCGGCTATGGCAGCGGTGACGCCGCCGAGGCCATTCCCGCTGAGCTCGTGCCGGGCTGGGAAGATTATGCGATCAAAAGCGGCATCGCCGAATCTCTGCGCAACAGCGTCCCCCTGGACCAGCAGGACTACGAGGCCTTCCACTCCGGCGAGGGCACCCGCCCGGAACGGCCTGTCGCCAATGAGTTCATCATCAGTCGCATTGGTACCTGCACCAGTGCGAACGCGGCGGACCTCGGCATCGAATACTACGAATACGTTTCCTGATCGCCGTTAATCGGCGGCACCCGCCGATGCTGAACCTGCTTCCTTGGGTTCAAGTACACTCGCGTTCCCGTGCAGGAGAGGAAAGCGCATGACCGCCCCTGAACCCTACGAACTCGCCAACAGCTTCGTAACCGTCGACGGCATCAGTTTTCACTACGCGCTCGACGGAGACCCCGGAAAGCCCGTGCTGGCGCTCGTGAACCCGGCCAGTCACAACCTCACCTGCTGGGAAGGGGTCCTTGATGCTCTGCTCGAGACCTACCAGGTATTGCGTTTCGACATCCGCGGCACCGGCAAGAGCGGCTGGGGCAGCGATGACGCCTTCACCTTCGCAAGCTACGCCGACGACCTGGCAGGCATCATGGATGCACTCAGCATAGATCGCGCCTTCGTCCTCGGGGTCGCCTATGGTGCCCGCACTGCCGCGCGCTTCGCCGTCCGCCACCCGCATCGACTGACGGCCCTGGGCCTCTTCGACGTGGCGCTTACGCCGCCGGTGCAGCAAACGGGACAGCGGGAACTTGGCAACGAGGCCCGGCGCCTTCTGCAGGAAGCCGGTGAGCCGCCTGTAGAGACCCGAAAGTCCTGGCGTTTTTACGAGAACCGGAATGCGGCACTGAAGGCCCACACAGCCCATGAAGGAGAAACGGATCTCTCGGAAGCCCTGGGTGATCTGCCGGTTCCGGTGCTGGTCGCCTGCGGCCGGCAGGACATGAACCTCGCTGAAGCGGAGCGGATCGCCAGGGCAACACCGGAGTGCACCTTTAAGGTCATGGAAATGACAGGCCACGGATCACCGTTCTTCCGACCGGCGCTCTTCGCCGAACTCGTCAAAGCCTTTCCTGGAAACTGAGCGCTTGCCGGGCATCAGTCAGCGATGACAACCGGTGAGTCTCGCAGCGGGCGCTTGAGGCTGCCCGCCCGCTGGCCATTCCGGGTAGACCGCACCCCGTTCTTCTACGGCTGGGTGATCTGGCTGCTTTCGACCCTGGGTTTCCTCATGAGCGTGCCCGGGCAGACCATGGGCATGGCGGTTTTTACCGACCCCTTCATCGAGGCCTTCGAACTCAGCCGCTCCGAACTCTCTTTCGCCTACCTCTGCGGCACCGTCGGCAGCGCCTTTCTGCTGACCCGCGCCGGCCGCCTCTACGATCGCGTCGGCGCCAGAATCATGGTGGTCGGCGCCTCCGTGCTGCTCGGCCTGATGGTGGCTTACATCAGCCTCGTCGATCGTCTGGGTGGCGCCATCGCGGGGTGGCTTGGCCTGACCCTCGGGACCGTCACCCTGCCGCTTGTACTCGTGGGCTATTTCGGCGTGCGCTTTGCCGGCCAGGGGGTCCTCACCAGCGCCTCGCGGAACGTGCTCCTGCTCTGGTTCGAGCGCCGCCGCGGTCTCGTTTCGGGGATTCGCGGTGTTTTCGTTTCCCTGGGCTTCTCCGTCGCGCCGCTGCTGCTGGCGCTCATGATCGACGCCTATGGCTGGCGCGGTGCGCTCTGGCTGATGGCGGCTGCGCTGGTGTTTGGGTTCGCGACGGTAGCATTGCTGTTCCTGCGCAACAGCCCCGAGGAGGAGGGCCTGCTCCCTGACGGACGCGCCGTGACCGAAGAGGACGACAGCGCCGCTCGCCCGGCCCCGGTGGTCGACCGGACCCTCGCAGAAGCCCGGCGCAGCGCAAGCTTTTGGCTCTACAGCGGCGGCCTGGCCATTCACGCGCTCTTCGGCACGGCGGTGACCTTCCACATCGTCTCTATCTTCGCCGAAGCAGGCCGCGATCGCGGCGAAGCCTTCGCCTACTTTCTCCCCTCCGCCATTGTTTCTACCAGCGTCAATCTCATCGGCAGCAGCCTGGTCGATCGCCGACCTCTGAAGCCGTTCCTGATCGTTATGCTGAGCGCGTTTTTCGTTGGCGCCTCTGGCCTCATGCAGTTGGACACGCAGCTCGGCTACTACCTGCTTATCGCCGGTTTCGGCGCCGGCGGCGGCCTCTGGGGTGTGATTTCAAACGTCGCCTTCATCCGCCTTTTCGGCAGCCTGCATCTCGGCGAGATCAGCGGTCTGAATACCTCCCTGACCGTGTTCGCGAGCGCCATCGGGCCGTTTCTGTTCAGCCTCGGCTATGAACTCACCGGCGCCTATCTGGCCGCGGAGCTACTCTGTGCCGCGGCCATCCTCGCGCTCCTTGTCGCCGCCATCGCCATTCGCCAGCCGGACGATCGAGCGCCGCTGACTCAGTAACCGAACCCTTCTTTCTCTCCCCTCGCTCATCGTAAAGATCCAATGGAGGCAAAATGCATAAATATGTACATACAGTTATACATATTTATAGAGAATCGGATTACAATGCTTGCGCGCGCCCGAAAGGGAGCGCGCTTCCCCCAAGTGCAGTCAGCAATGCACAGCATCGAAAAAAGCACAGCATCGAAAGAAGCAAGTAACTAAGAAAAGGAAAGCAAGGAAAGCCATGACCACCATCACCCTGGCCACCACAAAAGGCGGCGCCGGTAAGACCACGAGTGCGCAGATGATCATCGGCGCTGTTCATCGTCTCGGTTACACGATCGGCGTGATCGACTGCGATGAGAACCGCACCCTGTCGCGCTGGATCAACAACACCAGCAAGATGGCGATCGAAACCGCGGTCGTTCTCGAAGAAGCAGAAGTTGTTCCCACCATTCAGAAGTTTCAGCGCAAATACGACTGCGTGATCATCGACACCCCCGGTGGCTACTCTCAGGGCACCGTATTTGCCATGGGCTGTTCGGATCTGGTGCTGATCCCGCTGCAGTTGTCCCAGGCGGACGTTGTCGAGGCAGACAAGACCTATCGGCTCGTTAAGAGCACGGCACAGATGACCAATCGCAAGATCAAAGCCCGACTCCTCTACACGGACTACGTGCCGAAGACGAAAATCGCCAAGAAAGTGCGGAAGGCGGTGGAGGATCTCAACCTCCCGGCCATGAAAACGCGCCTGCATCATCTGGTGGCTTTCAAGGACCTCACCTTCACAGGACGGGTACCGAAGAAAGGCACTGCCGGCGCCCAGGGTCAGCTGCTCGTGCAGGAAATCAACGAACTCGGCGTGCTGCCCTTCATGCAGGAGTACAAGCGCGCTTCATGAGCGACAGCAGCCGCCAGGGAAAAGCCACGAAGAAAACCCGGGCGAAGGCCAAGAAAGGCGCCCGTCCGGCGCCTGCCCGGCCAAGGGCGGAGCCGGATTCGCAGGTCACGATCAAGATGCGGGCCTCCCTGCATCAGGAACTGGCTGCAAAGGCCTTCACTTCGGGGATGACCATGCGTGGTTTCATCATGAGTGCCCTGAAGCAGGCCGGGCTCAAGGTGACGGAAGACGATCTGGTCGACCGCCGCAGGCGGAGCAGCCGCTAGCGCGAGCTTTGTAGCCCACCCGATTCGGAAACAGGACTCCGGCACCTGCGCCACTCCAGCCAA
>JBCDDI010000333.1:0-4598 GCA_039180365.1 Pseudomonadota bacterium | reverse complement strand
TGCCGCTCGCCCTGGCCCTGGGTGTTGCCTCGGGTCTTGGCCCTATCGCCGGTCTTTACGGCGCCATCTTCGTGGGCTTCTTTGCTGCCCTCTTCGGCGGAACCGGGGCTCAGATCTCCGGACCGACGGGACCCATGGTGGTGGTTGTGGCCGGCCTCGCGGCCAGTCTCTCCGGCAAACCGGAGCTGATTTTCACTGCCATCGTTCTGGCGGGGCTTTTCCAGATTGTCTTCGGTGCCCTGGGCCTTGGCAGCTACATCCGCCTGGTCCCCTACCCGGTGGTCTCGGGCTTCATGAGCGGCATTGGCGCCATCATCATCATCCTGCAGATTGGTCGACTGATCGGCGGTGAGCCGCCGGGCGGCACCATTCCGGCACTTGTCTATATTCCAACCGCCATCAGCGAGCTCAACCTGTCCGCTGCCGCCATCGGCATTGTGACTCTGGCAGCCGTATTCATGTGGCCGGCTAAGTGGGGCAAATTCCTGCCGGCACCTCTGGCAGCCCTGACCATCGGCACCCTGCTCAGCCTGGCTCTGCCCGCGGCACCGATCCTCGGAGACATTCCGAGCGCACTGCCAAGCCTGCATCTGCCTGTCTGGGAGTCGGACATGATGCTGCTGGTGTTCGAGGCGGCAATCATTCTCGCCGCGCTCGGCGCCATCGACTCGCTGCTGACCTCGCTGGTCGCAGACAACATGACCCGCACCCGTCATGACTCGAATCGCGAGCTCATCGGTCAGGGCATCGGCAACACCTTCGCCGGTTTCTTCGGTGCCGTTGCCGGCGCCGGCGCGACCATGCGCACGGTGGTTAACATCCGCACCGGCGGCCGCACCAAGGTCTCCGGCATGCTGCATGCGCTGCTGCTCCTCGCCATCGTGCTCGGTCTCGGGCCCCTGGCCAGTAAAATCCCCCACGCCGCCCTCGCCGGTATTCTTGTGAAGGTGGGCTGGGACATCATCGACTGGTCCTATATTAAGAACGCGCACCGCGGGCCCCGCTGGGATCTGGCGCTCATGGCGACCGTTCTGGGGCTGACAGTATTCGTTGACCTCATCACCGCCGTCGCAGCCGGCGTTGTCATGGCCTCGCTGGCCTTCGTGAAGCAGGTCGCCGAGCAACAGATCAAGGCGATTCGGGAGATGCAGTTCGAGCCGGACTCTGAGGAAGAGGCCGAGCTACTCGCCCAAGCCAAAGGCCGAATCCAGGTCTTCGACTTTGGCGGCCCCTTGAGCTTTGGTGCCGCTGCGGATCTTGGTCATCAGGTACGGGAACGATCGAAAAACGGAACCCGTGCGCTGGTGCTCGACTTTTCCAGCGTACCTTTCATGGACGTGTCTGCGGCGCGCGCGGTGGACACTGTAGCCAGCGATGCGAAAGCCGCGGGCAAGCACGTTTACGTGACGGGTTTAAAGAAGGAAGTCTCCGACGTTCTCGCCGGCCTCGAGGCTGATGTTTATCTGCCGATGGACATACGCTTCAACCGGCGCATCGATGCGATTCGCGCTGCGGTGCAGACGCTCGCAGAGGCTCGTGACAAAGGTGGTGAAGAGACGCCGGATACGCCAGGCGCGCAGGCCTCTGCCTCCGCCTGACCAACCTTAAGCGGCGCCGACTCAGGCGCCGCGCTCTTTTCGGATCCCCACTTCTGAGCCTCAGCAGAGCCGGAGCAGCGCCTTAAGCCGCAGCTTTGCCAACCCCGTTTCTCGATCGAGCCCCTTACGCATAACCAGCTTCGCTCGCATCTCAAAACGCAGGTTCAGCCGATGCAGGCCGGCCAGACGCTCGTAAGCTGCTGCTCGCAGAAATACAGAATCCGCCGCCGCAAGTCGGGTCAGCGCAGCAAACACCGCTTCAAGGGCAACACTCCCCCGCGGCGCGTGATCCATGCAGCGCAGCAGGTGCCAGATTCGCTGGGGCTTCGTCTCCCGGGCGAGGCTTCGGGCCAGATGCTCGAAGATCTGAGGCTCAACCGGCTCCGTGGCCAGAGCGCGCAGCAGCGCCTCCGTTGACCGTTGCGCCGCCGGCATTGCTGGTGCTGACTCAGCGACTGCGGGAGCTGAAGCTTCCTGGCCGGTCTCGAGAGAAATCACGGAACCGTTCATACGGTACTCCTGCTGGTAGTCGCGTCGGAAGCGAAGGCCCCGGCAATCGGTGTGCTGCCGAAACGAAGCGGTGATGTGAAGCTCGTCGGCTTCAGGGCAAGTACGGAAGTGCGGGTGCGGGAGAGAATGGCCTCAGCGCTGGTGCCGATGAGCACACCCGGCACTATCGAAGTGCCGATGGTGCCCATGACAACAAGATCGGCGCCGGTTTCCGCCACCAGAGAGGCGACGACGTCCGGCCCATGGCCGCGGCGCAGATGCTGTTCGATTACACAATCCGGCACTTCCCGGGCCAGGGTTTCGGCGAGGGCTGAAAACCAGAGCTCATGATCACGGGCCTGTGCCGCCACGTAGCGCTCGATCTCTTCGGCCGACAAATCGGCCCGGCAGTGGCTGAGCCATTCTTCCCCATAGGGACGCCAGCCATGTACCAGATGCAGGCGTGCGCCGTCACCGGCTGCCACGGAGCTGGCGGCGGCGGTCTGCGCCAGCACGAGTGCGTCAGTTGTCGCGCCGCTGCCGCTGAGGTTCCGATCGACGGCGATGACAATATTCGCCGGTCGTCTTGGAGCCGAGGTCACCGGCAGGCTCCAAACAGCGCTTGGGCATTTACGCATCAGGTGCATGCCCGTTGGGTTGAGCCCGGCAGACTCAGGTTGCGGACTTAAGTGCACGACCAGATCAAAGCCCTGCTGCATGACCTGCTCGGTCACCGCAAGAAAGGGCACACCCGTGAGCACGGTGTAGTCGATGTCGATAGCCTTTGAGTGCGGGGCGCAGAGGGTGCGCAGGCCCTCGAAGGCCAGCTCCCAGTTCACCGCCTTCAAGCGAGACACGGTACCTTCGCTATCGAGTACGGCAGGAGGCGGTGTGATCACATCACACACGCTCAGGCGAGCACCCTGCTCCCGGGCGAGCGCCACAATCTGCTCGAAGCTGGCGTCATCCGCCGCTTCTGCATAAACCAAGATGTTCTGAAAGCGGCTCACACCTGGCCCTCGACAGCTTCGCCGGAGAAGGGCTTCCAGCTGTCTCTGTAGAGGCGCTGCAGACCGCCGTTGTCATCGAGGCGGAAGAGGAACAGCCAGTCGTTGTCGACCAGATCCCGCACCACCGCCTGACGTTCGTAAACGTCCTGGATCGCCGCTTGCGGTGCCGCCAGGCAGACGCTGAGGCGGAGCGGAGTATGCATCCAGCGCTCACCGTCGTGCAGCGACTGCATCGGCAGGCCGATGCGCAGGTCGCCGCCGTTGCCTTCGAAGACACCGAGATTGCCGTTTACAACGTTGTGCAGCACCTTGTTACCGCTGCCGTAGCGGACGTTGTCTGCGACGCTTGCGTTGTATTGCGTGTTGATCCAGTTGGCGACCACCATGGGCGCCGTCATGATCAGCTCAAGCACGCCGCCATCGTGGTCTTCGCGCCAGTCGTAGTCGTGCAGGAACACGCGACCATCGAGATTCAACCCTCGCGTGTGCTCGCGGGGTGCGGCAACAAAGGCAGCGTTGTTGGCGAGACCCCATTCGGGGCGTACCTGGGACCAGTCCCTGCTGCGCTGCTCGAGGGCGGCTTCCGTATCCTTCTCCTCCTGCACCCCCAGCTTCTCGGCACGCTCGGCCCGGGTGGCAGCGGAGGCTGCCTGCAGCCACTCGCTGACGTCTTCCGGGAAGGTGACACCGCACCCGAGCGGGCTGATCTCGTCCGTTGAGGTGTCATGCAGGGCGGCGATGAAGCGCGTCCCTTCGGGGATTTGCACACCACGCTCACCGAGGACCTTACGCACCTTGGCGTCATTCAGAAGCTCAGCCAGCGCGCGACTGTTGAGTTCGCCGGTCTGACCGCCGCAGGCGCCGCAGTCGAGAGAGGCAGCATGCGGATTGTTCCGGCTCGTGCTGCCATGACCCACCAGCATCACGACCGGTGCAAAGTCCCGTTCCAGCCCCATGGCGTGCAGCGCGGTTGCCGCGAGCTCAGCGCGCTCCTCTACTTCGAGGGGCACCCCATCTTTTTTCAGCGTCAGCGGCTGCGCCGTACGGAGCGTATTTACCGGGTGGCGTCGCGGTGCCGGAAAGAAGCTGTCTTTAAAGAGCTTCATCGCATAGAGGGGACCGCTTGCCTCTACGAGGCCAAACATGGCTGGCGGCTTATCACCAAGTTCCGTCCAACGGGTGCGCTGATTTACCTTGCCAGGCAGCGGCAGCTCAGCTTCCTCGGTCACTTCGATGGCCGGTGCCAGCAGGCCGGGGAGCTGCGGTCGGGAAAAGTCCGTGCCGGCAGCTCGATATTCAAGGGGCAGCCCGAAGAAACCCGCAAAGCCTTTTGTACGAACCCCGGGATCCTGAGCTTCCAGGTGACGGCGCATGAGCTCCGAGCGCACGTCGATACAGAACACCGCCTGCAGTTTGAGCGGTGCAGCAGCGGCTTCCGCGCAGGAAGCCGCCAGCTTCCCAGCCAGCTCCTCCTGATAGGCGATTTCCGCCGCCCGCTGCC
>JBCDDI010000332.1:0-4644 GCA_039180365.1 Pseudomonadota bacterium | reverse complement strand
CGAGGCGGTCGACGACGTCGCCCGACCCGCCGATGCGGTACCCGTCGAAGTCGGGCTGCTCGGCGATCACGTCGCTCACGGAGTTCGCGATCGTGTTCCAGTGGCCCGGCGGCGTCTCGGAGTCGGGGCCATCCGCCCAGAACTCGGCGACCACCCGTCCGTAGTCCGCGTGCAGCACGACGTTGGTCCCGTAGGCCTCGCCGGTCACCGGGTTGGCGCCGTAGCCGGGCGATTCGTACGAGCCGAGCGGGGAGTTGCCGCGGACCGCAGGGGACAGGTCGATCGTCTCGCCGTCGGTCGGATCGAGCAGGGCGCTGTAGGCGACCACCTGCATCGCGGCATCGATGAAGACGGTGTCTTCGGCCGGGTCCTCGCCGAATGTCAGCAATGGCGGTGGCCCGGGATCGACGGGAACGGGAGCGCCGGCCGCGTCGATCGCAAACGGCGTGACCGAACCCCAGTGCGGCCCGATGAACGACTGCAGGGTCTCGGACTCCTCCTGGCCGTTCTGAGTGATGCGGCGCTCCAGTTCGAGCGGTTGCCACCGGTTCGGGTCGGCCATCGACGTGTAGGCGAGCTCGACCTGCAGGCCGGGATTCACCTCAAGGGCCTTCACCAGGGATGGCGTTGTATCAACCCAACGTGGCTCCCAGCTCTCTTCGCGGCCTTTGGGATTCCAGTTCCACTGCTCTGAGAGCTCAGGGTGCGAAGGCGCCATATAGGTGCGGTTCCAGGTCACACCCAGGTCGTCCCGCAGATAGCTGAGGAGTGCCGCCTTGTAGGCACCGGAAATGGCGTTGCTGGAGGCGTCGCTGCTGATTTCCGCGGGCAGGTCATCAACCGGGTCCATCACATAGCGTGCGTCGTTGGTGCCAACGGTTTTACCTTCCGCGCGAAGCAGCTCGCGGGCAAAGCGACGTCCGTTCACGCGCAAGTTAGCGCGCTCGATGTACTCAGGTGATAGCCCGGTAAAGCGGGCCAGGCCATCCCGGACGCGCGCTCGATCCTCTGAGCTTAAGGTGTTGCCGCGCCAGAGGGCGGGCAACAGCTCGTCGGTTGCGAAGTCCCGGGAGGCCTGCACCCACTCCTCAATGCTCATGCCTCCTGCATCGACCTTGCCGTGATAGAGAGCCGTCGCCGCCATGGTCGGCAGATAGGTAACGTAGGAGATGAGGTTGTCGGCCACGTAAGGGGTTGAACCTGCGTAGTTCAGCGCCTGGGAAACGAAGATGATGCCGTTCAGAGACGTCATGTAGTCGTCTTCCAGAAGCTCCGCCACAGCGGCCGCGCGGGTGGTGCCGAAGCTTTCGCCAAGCAGAAAGCGCGGTGAGTTCCAGCGACCGTTGTCGGTCAGCCACTGGCGGATGAAGCTGGCCATGGACTTCGCATCTTCCATGAGGCCCCAGAACTCTTTGCCTTCATGGTCACCGAGGGGGCGGGAAAAGCCCGTGCCGACCGGATCCACAAACACAAGATCCGTGACATCAAGAATCGTCTCCGGGGCATCAATCACCGGATAAGGCGGCGCGCCGGCATGGGTGGCGTCCGTCGGCACCACGACCCGTTTCGGGCCGAGGCTACCCATATGCAGCCACAGGGAGGCAGACCCAGGCCCGCCGTTCCAGACGAAGGTTACTGGCCGGTTGCTGCTCTTCGAGTCCACGGCGACATAGTCAAAGCTGAAGATAGCCGCCGTGGGCTCGCCATCGAGATCCTGAAGGAAGGTCTCACCGGCCCGCGCCTGGTAGCGAATGGTCGTGCCATTGAATCTGCCGCTTCGCTCGCTCACGTAGGAGACGGGTTCGGGAATCTCCTGCTTTCCCTTTGCCTCCTCCGAGGCTTCGTGGCTGTCTGCGGTCCCAGGATTGGCTATGAACAGTAAAAAAAGGCTCAGGATGGCGGCGATCAACTTCATCGGCATGGTTTTGCTGTCGGCTGGTTCGAAGGAAGCGGAAGCATAGCCGCCCCGTCTCACTGGGCTCAACGTTCCAACGCCAGGTTGACCGCGATCGCACGCATCCGCACGGGCATCGCTTGCCCATGCCGAAGCCTCAGCTATGCTGGCGCTGGCAATTGGCGCCCAGACCCTGCCCGCGCTATTGCAGCTTTGGCTTTCCGAAAGCTCACCGGAGGAGAACCCAGATGAGATCACCGCACACCATGCTGGCTGCGGCACTGACCCTGCTCTTTATCCTGGCTCTGAGCGCCTGTGGCGAACAGACCGCCAATCCCCCAGCCGACGCCGCCACCTCGCCTGACGCTGAGACCACCGCCGCGGTTTCCCTGATCGACCGGGAACCGCTGTTCGGCAACCCAAGCCGAACGCAGGTGCGCATCAGCCCCGACGGCGATTACCTCAGCTGGCTGGCGCCAGTGGAAGGTGTCATGAACATCTGGGTGGCTCCCCGCGACGCTCTCGACCAGGCGCGGCCGGTTACCCGGGACACCGGCCGCGGCATCAATCTCCACTACTGGAGCTACGCGGGGCCCCAGGTGCTCTACGTGCAGGACAATAATGGCGACGAGAACTATCACGTCTATCGGGTCGACGTGGACAGCGCGGAAACGATCGATCTGACCCCGGTGTCGGACGGCGTGCGAGCCGTGATTCAGGATCTGAGCCAGGACCGACCGGAAGTGATCATGGTGGGCCTGAACGATCGGAATCCCCAGCTCTTCGATCTTTATGAGGTCAACGTGACCAGCGGCGAGCGCACGCTGATTCGCGAGAATCCAGGGTACGTCTCCTGGGTCATGGACAACAACCTCACTCCGCGGCTCGCCCTGCGGCCCCAGCCTGGCGGCGACATGGAGATCATCCGGCTTGGCAGTGACGTGGCCGAGGACTCAGCCATTGGCATGATCAAAGCAGAAGACGTGCTGAGCGCGCAGACGATCGGCTTTGATGCCACGAACGAAAACTACTACTCGGTAGACAGCAGCGGTCGGGATACCACCGCCCTCACCATCACCAATCTCGAGTCCAGCGAGCGCACCGTCCTCGCCGCCGATGATCGGGCCGATATCTCGGGTGTGGTGCAGAATCCTGTCAGCCGGGAGATCGTTGCTTATGCCGTGGACTACAGGCGCATCGAGTGGCGCGGGCTGACCGACGCCGCCACCGCGGAACTCGAAGCGCTCAGTGAACAGATCCCGGGCGATCTTGCCTTTACCAACAGCACCCGGGACGGCTCGATCGCCATCGTCTATGCCGATGCGGCCGAGATGCCTGGGGTTTACTACCTGTTCGATCGCAATTCTATGCAGGCGACCGAACTCTTCTCAACGCGCCCGGACCTCGCCGGCGAACCGCTCCAGCCCATGAAAGCGTTAGAAATATCTTCGCGGGATGGCCTGACGCTCGTCTCCTACCTGACCCTGCCAGCGGATGCGGAAGGACCCCAGCCCATGGTCCTGCTGGTACACGGCGGCCCCTGGGCCCGTGACCGCTATGGCTACAACTCCTTCCATCAGTTCCTGGCCAATCGAGGCTACGCGGTGTTGAGCGTTAACTACCGGGGCTCTTCCGGCTTCGGAAAGGACTTCGTCAACGCAGCCATCGGCGAGTTTGCAGGTAAGATGCACGACGATCTCATCGACGCCGTGAACTGGACCGTTAAAGAAGGCATTGCCGATCCGGAACGGGTTGCCATTCTCGGCGGTTCCTACGGCGGCTACGCAACGCTAGTGGGGGTGACCTTCACGCCGGATACCTTCGCTTGCGGCATCGACATCGTCGGCCCTTCCAATCTGATCACTCTCGTGGAGAGCTTTCCCGCCTACTGGGGCCCTCAGCTGGAAGCCACCTGGTACAAATTTGTCGGCAATCCTGCGGACGAAGCCGATCGGGCAGACATGACCAACCGCTCGCCCATCACCCGCACCGGCGACATCAAGGTGCCGCTGCTCATCGGCCAGGGTGAGAACGATCCGCGAGTAACGAAGCTCGAATCCGATCAGATTGTGGCCGCCATGCAGGAACGGGGCTTACCGGTGACCTATCTGAACTATCCCGATGAAGGCCACGGCTTCGTGCGACCGGAAAACCGGATGTCTTTCTACGCGACCATGGAAGCCTTCCTTTCCGAATGCCTGGGTGGTCGCTATCAGCCGATCGGGTCCGATTTTGAGGGGTCTTCCGTGCAGGTGCTGCACGGCGCGGAGTTCGTTCCGGGGCTGGCCGAGCAGTTGCAGAGTTCAACACCGGCAGCGGGCATCGACTGAGCCGCGGCGAGCCATTGCCGAAAACGAGTGCAGATCAGTGAGTTCCTGGCACGGCATCAGGCCTGACCCATACACTCGCGCAGCTGTGCGGTTAGCTCGGCCTGCTGCACAGCGAGGGCCGGATCGCCCAACCGATTGTCCTGCTCATGAGGATCTTCCTGCAGATCAAAGAGCTCACAGGGCGTGTCCGTGCTGGTCTCCAACGTCAATCGATAGCGTTGGTTACGAACCGAGCGGAAGGTTGGCGCTTCGGCTTTCCGTGATTGCTTCTGAATCTCACTGAACAGGCACTCCCGGCCGGAAGGACCGCCCGACAGCGTCGGCAGGAGCGACCGGCCGCTTACCTCCGGGAGTGGCGACGCATCAGCCGCGTCGAGGAGCGTCGGCCCGACATCGATGAGTGCTGCGAGGGCATCACTG
>JBCDDI010000331.1:0-4681 GCA_039180365.1 Pseudomonadota bacterium | reverse complement strand
CTGCAAGCGCCAGGTGAGGCGCAGAAACACGTCGACTTCCCGGCGCCGGCGAGCAGCATTCGTCAGTTGCTCAAGTTCTGTCCGCTCCCGGATTCTTGCGTCAAAGGTCAGGCTCTCCGTGGCCACCCAAACGTAGCGCGCTTCTACGAGCCTTTCGTTCTTGTTGTACTGCGGCGAGAGCAGCCAGCCTGCTTCCGTTTGGCCGTAGTTGAAACCGATGCTGTGGCGGGGAAAAAAATCCATGAGGGATACGGTAAAGGCCGCTGCGAGTCCGTTTGTGTCACCTTCGCCGGGTAGATCAAGGCCTTCACGGGTCGGGGTTTCCGGCGCATAGCCGAGCTCCGCGGAGAAGCGTACTCTGCGGCCACTGGAACGTCTGGGTATACGACCGGCCACTCGGGCGACGATGCCCCAGTAGTCCTCAATTCGGCTGTCGTCCGTGAGTCCGTCTTTTTTTAGCGCGCTTGGGTAGTAGCTGAGGTCAAAGCCTCGCTGGGTGAAGTACCAGCGGGGCTGATCGTTCGAGAATGCAAGGAAAGCTGCAGCCCTTGAGTCTTCGTCTTCGAAGTTCAAAGGTTCTCTCAGTATCTGGGCTGGGCCATCTTCCGGGTTGTATTGGATGATGAGGTGCGACTCCCAACCGCTCTCGAAATGGAGGGTGCCGTGAACACCATCGGTCCAGGTCACCCGGGTGTTGTTGCTGTCATTGCGATCCAGGGACTTGGCGAAGACGCCACCCTTGGTGATGAACCTCGACTGCATCCGACCCAGAGCGATGTCGAAGCGGTCGCTCTGATACCAATGCAGAAAGGCCTCATCGATCTCGATTTCGTTGTCGGTGCTGCCAATCGTGCCATCCTCGAAGAGATCGTTCGGCAGACAGGAGTCGGAGCTGCAGGAGAGGGCGACACGGCCGCCTGCGCGCCAGAAAGGGCTCAATGAACGGCTGGCGCCGAAGCGGGCTCGCGCCAGAATTTCAGTTTCTTCGAGGTTTTCTCCTTCCCGAGAGTCCAGTTCGCTCCAGGCACCCAAGGCTCTCAGGTCCGCCGACACGGACCATCCTCTACGTCCTTCAAGTTCTGTCGGCACCTCCATCGACCCTTCGGCGTCGATGGAAATCTCCTGTTCAGATTCTTCTTTTAGACTGATGCCTGCAGCCAGCTCCTCTGCGAGCGCTTCGACTTCTGCCTGCGCGGTTTCCGGCACGTCACGGTCAGCCAGGACATCGACGGTGCTGGCAAACAGGGGGCCCGGGGCGAGTCCCCAGGCCAGGGCCCAGACCAAGCTAGGAGGCAGACCCCTAAGGTATCTATGCACCAGGCGCAGGCGTTGCCGGCGGCGGGCTCTAGTAATCGACTTCCGTGCAGGCACCGAAGAGAGTCAGGCTCGCCTGGCGGAGGGCCACGGCGGCCACGAAGCGGCCCGTACTGTTTTCAATGGACATGGACCAGGCGCCGCTCGGTGTCTCCGAATTGTCCGTCTGGCTACCCTGAATGAGATGCAGCCCGTTCGCTTCGGCCATGTTGACTATGCGCGAACCTTCGTTGTTGACGCTCGTGCGAATGCGCTTTTTCTTCATATCCACCCAGATGAAGGTGGGGGCATTCACCAGCTCGGGCAGCACGGCTTCACACCCCCACCCGTCGAGGCACTCGGTTACCTGACTGACAGCACAGAGAAAGGGCTCGGAGGTATCGATTGCTGAAGCGGAGCTCGCACTCAGAAGACATCCTGCGGCAGCAAGAGTACTGAGAGTGTTTTTGAGAGGTTTCATAGGGCGTGCTCCTCAGCGGACCGTATAACCGCGGCCTTCCATGCAAGCGGCGAAGGCGCGATTGTAGGACGAGCGTGCTGCTTCATACTGGGCCACCTGCTCCTGTTCGTACTGGGCTTGAGCTTGGGCCTGCTGCCGATTCTGATCAGCTCGGCGGGCCCCGCCGACGACAGCACCGACGGCAGCACCCGTCTTGGCGCCGTCGCTGCCATCGATGATTCCCCCCACGGCGGCCCCTCGCAGTGCTCCGCGGCCAATGCCACCTCGCTTTGCCTGCTGCTGGGGCGGAGGTTCGGTTGTGGTCGGCAGCGCCATGGGGTCGAAGCCACTCTCACCTTTTGCCCAGGAGTAACACTGGTAGTTGTCCTGCTCCTGCTGCACATCGTCCTGATCTTCGTTCGGATAGATCATGAGCTCGCTGGCGGCAACGCTTGCTGTGCAAAGCAGGGCGACCGCTGCGGCGGCGCACTGGCTCAGTTTCATTAGCATCCACTCCAGACGTCAGATTCGCGGGACATTAGCAGATGGGGAAACCCGGCTAAAGCAGCTCCGGTTTTTTAAGGTGCAGTTTGACGGAATTGTGATAGGCAGGCGTCTCGCAATGCGGGTTAATGCTGCAGCCTGAGATGAGGTCGCTGGAGACTTTTCTGCGGTTCCAGGGAGGGTCATGACCATCTGAAGGAATGGCGGGCTGAAACAAAAAAAGAGGTCGGTACTATGGTTCGGAGTCTGACACTGGTCGCGCTGCTGCTTGTCACCTGCGGTAGCGTTCAGGCAGGAGTACTGAGAGACGACAAGCGCGACACGGATTGGGAAATTCTTTTCTCACCCTATCTCTGGGGTTCGAGCCTCAAGGGTGAATCTCAGGTCGGCGTTCTGCCGCCGCTCGAGATTGATGCATCGTTCAGCGATATCGTGAGTAACCTTAACATCGCTCTTGCTCTGCACACAGAGTTTCATCGCGGCAAGTTCGCCTTCGTGGTAGATCCCATGTTCGTCTCTCTTGAGGCGGAGGCCGATGCAAATGGACCGGCAACGCCCATTGCGGACATTGAAATGTGGCTGGTTGATGCCTGGGTGGCCTACAAGATCACGCCGGAGTGGGAGCTGCTCGGTGGAGCCCGGTTTCAACAGCAGGACATCAGCGTACAGGCGGGTTTACCAAGCCCCCCCTTCCCAGAAGATCAGAGCTTCGGTGTGAAGGAAGACTGGATGGACTGGTTCGTAGGTGCGCGTTTCAACTACGGGATTGGTGATGGATGGCGCATCATTGGCCACGGAGACATTGCTCTCGCAGGAGACTCGGAAACCAACTATCAGCTTTCCCTCTTCTTCAATCGTAAAATCCGCAAGACCATGATGTTGAACCTTGGTTATAAGTTCATGGAATCGGATTACGACGGATTCCCGAGCTATCGCTGGGATGTGCGGCAGCAAGGTCCGGTAGTCGGCTATACGTGGTCGTTCTGACGAGGGCGACTCTTTCTGCGGATTCCAGATATGGTCCGCGTCACCGCAACCGCAGTCGGGAGACCATGACGCCACTCGCCAGGCAACACCAGATAACTGAAGTGCTTCTGCTGCTTGGGATCGTTCTGTGTGGACTTTTTGTGCCGTCGGAAACAGACGCATCTGCTTCAAACATAGCGGAACGCGGCGTGGCGGAACCCGGGGCACCATTCGCCCCCGCACCGGCGGTCGATGTCACGAGTGCTGATTCCACGCCGCTGGGCGCTTCCATCGTAGATGCCTCGATTGCCGATGCAATCCTTGAGCGGATCGAATGGCTCGCCTTCGATCGCCTGTCGACGATCGAAGGCGTTTCCGTGCTGTCGGGAGATCTCCTGAATGAGCTGTATAGCGCCGTATCCCATGCGCCGCTCTGGGAGAGCCGGGAACAGGTGGAAGCGCTCTGGACTCTGGCTGAGATCGCTCATCGGGAAGGCTTGAACACCGCGGATTATCCCCTCGATGCCCTGGGTGAAGCCCTTGGTCTTGTTGGATTACCTGTTGGCGCCAATCAGCGCGCCAGTCTCGACATCCTGGCCACGGAAACCTTCCTGCGCATCGGCTATCAGCTGCGTTTCGGCAAGGTGACCCCCGAGCAGCACTTTGCCGCCTGGAATTTCCAGCGCTCGCTTGCTGAGGGCCAGGAGCGTGTGGATACGATTCTCGGCGTGATTCGCTCCCCATCGCTTGTGGAAGCAGTTAACCAGATCACGAACCGCGGCGTGCTCTTCGACGAATTTATCGGGATGCTGGCGGAACTGCGGGAAGTGGAAGCCCGCGGCGGTTGGCCGAAAGTGCCTGAGGGACCAACCCTGCGGCCCGCCATGAGCGACGGGCGCGTGCTTGCGCTGCGGGCGCGCCTGGGTATACCCGCAAGTCTCAGTGACTCACCGCTCTACGACGATGGACTCAAAGAGCAGGTGCGCGGCTTTCAGGAGCGCCATGGACTCGACGCGGACGGGATTGCCGGGGGGAAAACCATCGCGGCCATGAACGTGCCGGTCAGTGAACGCATTCTTCAGGTCAGGGCTTCCCTGGAACGGGCTCGATGGATTTTTGACGACTATCAGAACCTGTCCGGTGGCATCGTCATCGTGAACATCGCCTCGGCACAGGTCGCATTCTGGAACGGTCGCGAGCAGATCTGGTCGGGTCGGGCCCAGGTTGGCCTGCCGTACCGGCAGACGCCGGTGTTTCGCGGCGACATGACCTACCTTGAATTCAATCCAACCTGGACCGTACCGCCGACGATCCTGAAAAAGGATGTGCTGCCGCGCCTGCGCCTGGAGGGCGAAGCTTATCTCGAGGAGAAAAACATGGATCTCCTCGATCTGGATGGCAGGCCTGTACCGCTTGAGGGCTTGGATTGGGAGAATCTTGGTCGCAGCGGCTTTCCTT
>JBCDDI010000330.1:0-4685 GCA_039180365.1 Pseudomonadota bacterium | reverse complement strand
GTGCGGTTTCATCGCCTGGTCGTAGAGGAAATGCACGTGCATATCCCAGAGACCGGGAATGAGGAACTGGGCGCTTGCGTCCACACGCTCGGCAACTTCCTCCGCAGGTGCGTCCATGGGCGCCACGGCAACGATGACCCCGTCGCGGACGATCACGCGCTGCTCGGCGCTCACGCCGTCCACCGGGTCGATGACGGTGACGCCCTCGATAGCGATTCCGCTGGGGCCACCGGGCGAGCAGGCGCTGAGCGGCAGCGTCATCATTGCCAGTGCCAGATACTTTGCGCGGCGTATTGCGGATCGACCAACGTTGCGGCCGATCGTAGCGGACGACGTCCGGCTGCGAGTTCGCCTTCGTTTCAGAACCATCCTGCGCTCCTCATAATCGTTGCATCCCGCATAGGATGTTCCACTCATTCGTGTTCCCGCGCTCATCCCCCTTCTTACGGAGATTTGCCACCGTCGTCACCATGTTGATTATGGTCTAGCATCTCTGGATTCGGTAATCAGGAACGGCAAATGAACTCTGTCTATGCTCTTGTTGTGGGTGTGTGCGGGATACTGCTGGCCACGCTTGCGCTGCCCTCGGGTGCCCGTGCCGACAGCCTCGCCGAGGCCGTGCAGGCGGATTATGACGCGCATCTCGGCCTCCTCTTCGACCACTTTCACCGTAACCCCGAGCTGTCGCTCATGGAACATAAGACAGCGCAGCGGATGGCAGCAGAACTGCGGGAGGCAGGCTTCACAGTGACCGAACGGGTCGGCGTGACCGGCGTTATCGGCATGCTCGAAAACGGGGACGGCCCGCTGGTGATGATGCGCGCCGATATGGACGGACTGCCGGTGGAGGAGAAGTCGGGTCTCGAAAACGCATCCTCTGCGATGCAGAAAGACCCGATCAGCGGCCGCATGGTGCCGGTAATGCATGCCTGCGGGCACGACGTACATATCACCAGTCTCGTTGGCACGGCCCGGTACATGGCCGCCAATCGTGGCAGCTGGTCCGGTACGCTCATGCTTCTCGTCCAACCCGCGGAAGAACGCGTGCTCGGAGCCCGCATGATGCGCGAGGACGGAGTCTGGGAGCGCTTCGGTCAGCCGGACTATGCGCTGGCTTTTCATGTGGCGAGTGAGTTCGAAGCTGGAAAGATTAACGTCACCGGCAGTCCCTACGCGGGGGCCGACACGGTAGACATCATCATTCACGGCGTCGGGGCTCATGGTGCAAGTCCCCATGCTGGTAAGGATCCGATTGTTCTTGGCAGTCAGATTGTGCTCGCCCTGCAGACCCTTGTGGCTCGGGAGCTGTCACCGCGCGCGCCAGGGGTGGTGACCGTCGGGTCCTTCCGGGCCGGTACCAAACACAACATCATCTCCGATCGCGCGCATCTGCAGCTCACGGTCCGTAACACGAGCGAGGAAACGCGCACCATACTCCTGGAAGGCATCGAGCGGATTGCGGAAAACATGGGGCGCGTTGCCGGGCTGCCGGAAGACAAGCTCCCGGAAGTGATTGTCTCCAACGAGAGCGTGCCGCCGACCCTTAACGATCTGGCCCTGATGGATCGGCTTCGCAACACCTGGACGGATGCCCTCGGCGATGACCAGGTCATGAGCGTCACGAGCAGCGGCATGGGCGCGGAGGACTTCCCCTTCTTTTCGACGGATCCGGACATTCCGAGCGTCTACTGGGCCATCGGCGGTACCCCGCGGGAGGACCTTGAATGGGCCGCAGCCGGCGGGCCACCGGTGCCAAGCCATCATTCGCCGCTCTTTAAAATCAGCCCGGAGCCTGCGGTAACCCGCGGCGTCGAGTCGACGGTGCTTGCGCTGATGGAGCTTATGGGCAGCAACGAGTGAGCTGTGCAAACCGGCAACGGTTGTCTGCAGCCGAGCTCGCCGCTTATCGGGCCGACGGCTATCTGATTCGGCCGTCGGTATTCAACGCTCGAGAGGTTGACCGCTTCCGGGCGGCAGCGGAGGAAGCCTCTGAGCGTGCCATTGCCGCCAGTACGGCGGGCCAAACCTATCATCTCGATGGCAAGCGCTTTGTGGACGTTGGCCCCATGACCGTGCAGTTCGAGCACACTCCCGGCAGCGAGCTCGTGCGCGTGATCGAACCCGTCCATGAGCTCAGCGACGCCTTTGGACAACTGATTCGTGATGAGCGGATTCTCACCCCCATGCGCCAGATTATCGGCAGCGATGACCTTGCGCTCTGGACCGACAAACTGAATCTGAAACGGCCCCATGAAGGTTCCGGTTTCGGCTGGCATCAGGATTCTCCCTACTGGGTGCATGACTCTGATGACGTCGATCGCTTGCCCAACGTGATGGTTACCTTCGATGACGCTCATGAGGGCAACGGCTGTTTCCGGGTCATTCGTGGCAGCCACACCCGCGGCTGTTTGCCAGGCACAGACAATGGCACGCAGCTCGGTGGGTTCTTTACGGATCCGGCCTGCTTTGACGCGGCTGATCAGGTGCCGATGGTGGCGCCGGCCGGATCGCTGATTTTTTTCGACGCCCACACGGTGCACGGATCAGAGCCGAATCCCTCTCCGCTGCCGCGCCGGGCGATCATCATTACCTATCAGCCAGGCAACAAGCCGACGCTGAAGTCCGGTGAGGTGTTGAACTTCCCGGCAGCCTGAGCGAGGCGACGCCGGCAGGGTTACGAGAGGGGAGTTCTTCCTGGCTCAGGCCCGCTCGGCGCCCCGTTTAGCGGCAGCCGCCTGGGTAGCCGCCATGATGGCTTCCACGGGCTGATCGCCCGGGATGACCGGTTCGAAGTACACGCATCGTTCCCGGTAGTTCACGATCGCCGGAAGCACCGGCACATCGGCGGCGGCGGAAATGCGGGCGAAGCCGCTCTTCCATTCCCGGACAACGCCGCGGGTGCCTTCCGGCGTAATGCCAACGACCAGAGAAGCGCGCTCGCGAAAGGCGTCGGTCATGGAAGTCACCATACCTCCCGGCGCCGAGCGATCCACGGGAATGCCGCCGAGCGCCCGCATGATGGCGCCGAGGGGAAACCAGAACAGACTCGACTTGGCGAGAAAGCCCGTGCGCAGATCCAGGCCCCAGAAGACGGCAACAGAGAGAATGAAGTCCATGTTCGAGCTGTGCGGAGCGAGGGCCACAATGAGCCGCGGCTCGTTCGGCCAGGGGCCCTCCATGCGCCAGCCGAGGAGCCGGAAAGCGACGCGTCCGAGGAGGCGCGTGAGCGGGTTGTTGCGGCGCGGGACCTCTGGTCCCAGAGTCTGCCATGTCATGAAAAACGTCTGCCTGGGCGGGCTGTTCAGGGGCGCCACGGTAACGCATAAGTTGCTGGAATTCCTTGACTTTCGAACCGCTGAGCCCCAAGGTCCGCGCGCCCCCGCAGAAGCAGTAAAACCATGACTTCCTTTGCATCCCTCGGGATCGGCCCCTCCCTGTGTCGGGCAGTGGCCGAACTCGACTACGTTGAACCCTCGCCGATTCAGGCACGGGCCATTCCCGACCTGCTGGATGGCCGGGACCTGCTTGGCATTGCTCAGACCGGTACCGGTAAGACGGCCGCCTTCAGCCTGCCCATCCTCGAGCAACTGCTTGCCGACCGCGTGCGGGCGGAATCCAGGCGTCCCCCGGTGCTCATTCTCGCACCGACCCGGGAGCTGGCAGGACAGATTCGTGACGACATCGCCGCCTATGCGCAACACACGCGCCTTCGCCATGCCTGCATCTTCGGCGGTGTGAAAGAGAATCCGCAGATCCGCACGCTGCGGGATGGCGTGGAGATTCTCGTTGCGACCCCCGGGCGGCTTTTGGATCTGGCTGGCGCCGGACACCTCTCGCTCGACGGTGTTACCCATCTGGTGCTCGACGAAGCAGACCGGCTCCTCGACATGGGCTTCATCCGCGACATTCGCAGGATCATCGCGCTGCTGCCGAAAAACCGGCAGTCGCTGCTTTTCTCAGCGACGATGCCCCGGGAAGTTGCCGAGCTCGCCAAGCAACTCCTTCATGACCCGGTGCGCGTGGAGGTCACTCCAAAGAAAGTGACCGTTGAGCGCATCGAGCAGCACGTGCTTATGGTGGACAACGCGGCAAAGCAGCAGGCGCTTGTTGAGCTCCTCGGGCAGCCGGAAGTGCGGCGCGCCATCGTCTTCACGCGCACCAAACATGGAGCCAATCGCGTGGCGAAGAAGCTGGATCGCACCGGGATCGCCGCCGAAGTCATTCACGGCAACAAGTCACAGAACGCACGTCAGCGCGCTCTCGATGCTTTCAAGGGTGGTGACGCCTGGGTGCTGGTCGCGACAGATATTGCCGCGCGCGGTATCGACATCGACGGCATCTCCCACGTCATCAACTTTGAGCTGCCCCATGAACCGGAGAGCTATGTGCACCGGATCGGGCGCACGGCTCGAGCCGGCGCGGAAGGTGTGGCCTGGTCGCTTGTGGATCCGACGGAGGTGAAACGACTGCGGGCCATTGAACGGCTGACGAAGCAGAAGCCGAAACCCCTCGTTATTGATGGCTGGGAGGCGCCGGAACCCGGAGCGGTCGAAGAAGAGCGTGGTGGCCGGCAAGAAGCGCCGCGCGGAAACGGAAGCCGCCAGCGTAACGGTGCCCGCACCGGTCAACAGTCCGGTGAAGGAAAGCAACGCTCCGGCGGCCGACGCCGACGGCGGCGCCGCCGG
>JBCDDI010000329.1:0-4715 GCA_039180365.1 Pseudomonadota bacterium | reverse complement strand
CTGGCCGCACAGATCCGCCGCCAGGGTTCCCTGCCCTTCGTTGTTCTTCTGACCGATGGTCGCGCAAATGTCACGCTCGACGGTGAAGCTAACCGGAAGACGGCTGCGGAGGATGCGCAGGCAGCCGCCCGCCGACTCCGCGCCCTGGAAGTCCCCTGGGTGCTCTTGTATACCTCCCGGCGCCGCTAAAAAGCGGCCGCAGAACTTGCCGGGGCCATGGGCGGCCAATACTTAGCACTACCCCGCGCCGATGCGGGTCGCGTGAGTGAGCGTGTGAAAAAGCTCGGCGCCAACATCAGGAATGGCAGCTGATGAATCCAGAACCCGCTTTGCAGGAAAGCGAGCTGAGACAACCGGGATCAGTACCGACAAGCCGCTTCTTCGAGATTGACGGCGTCCGGCTGCATGTTCAGGTCACGGGCAGCGGTCCGGCCCTGCTTTGCGTGCACGGCACCGGCGCCGCCACACCGACCTGGCGCCTGCTGCTCCCGGAGTTAAGTCGGCACAGGACCATCATCGCCCCGGATCTGCCGGGCCATGGACTCTCCAGCACAGCGGCACCGGCCGCAACCACCCCGGCAGCCGTGGCGCGGTTGCTGGCAAAACTGCTCGATGCACTGGAACTGCAGGCCGGGGCCGCTATGGGCCACTCCGCCGGTGCCGTGGTCATTGCGCAGATGCAGCTCGACCAGCTCCTCGACGCAGATCGTCTCATTTTTCTGAACCCCGCAATGTTGACGCCGCTTGGCGCTCACTGGGGTTCGTTCCGAATGCTTGCGGGACTGCTTGCAAACAGCACCCTGGTGACAACGGCCGTCGCCGGTCTCGCCTCAGATCAGAACACCGTTACCCGACTGCTGGCGGGGATCGGAACCCACCTCGATGGCGAAGGACAATCGGCTTATCGGCGACTCTTTTCGGACCCGGCGCACGTCACTGGGACCTTAAAGCTCATGGCGAGCTGGAAGCTTGAAACGCTCGCGTCGAGACTGAGCGAACTCGACGGCGACGTGCTCGTGATCAGCGGCGCTCGCGACGTCGCGGTGCCGCAGCGGGAAATCAACCGCCTGCGCATTCGTCTGCCGCAGGCGCGCTACGTGGAATTGGCTGAGGTTGGCCACCTGGCCCACGAAGAGGCGCCGGAGCGAGTGCTCGAGCTGATACTCCCCGTCCTCTAAGACCCGGAAACCACCGCAACGCGATAAGCACCGCTTTAACGGCACATGCCGAGTGGCATCAGCACATGAACACATGAGCACATGCCGTGCCGAATCGGGCTCCCTGCTGGGGCCCCACGCTAGGGCATACTGAAGGCGGCCCAAGGGGCCAGTCGCGGCATCCGGAACGGCAGCATCGCCTGCACGATCGGTGAGCGGAAACGATTCAGATCAAGACTTTCGTGCACGCCACGCTGATCGCCTTCTGCCCCCTCAACGCTGACCACGGAGCGGGAGTAAAACGGCGTGTCTTCCAGGGTACGCAGTACGCGAATGTCCCCACCGGAACTTCGAATCGGCCGCGCCACCCGCCAGCCGGTGCGTGGCAATGAGGTTGCCCGGCCCGCCGGCTGTTCCTGAAAGCCAAGATTCGGATCCTTCGGGGCCAGAATTGAAAGACAGTGCTTCGCACCCTCCCGGTCTTCTGTTTCGTAGTTGATGAGCGTGCCTTCCGCCAGGTGCGTGCGTGACCACCACCACTGGCGGAAGGCCTTCTCAAGCGGCTCGTCGCCGCGATTACTGTCCAGATAGCCACAGCCCTGCCAGGAGAGCTCCGGTGCATCAAAGTCCACTTCCACCCGGCAGCGAGGGGAAATCGGCTGCCAGCGATGCACGCCAACGCCGTCGATGCTGAAGCTCTGCGTGTTGAGCTGTTCCGGGTAGAGCAGGATGCGACCCTTGAGCTTGCGCGGAATAGGCACCGTGACCTCTTCCACATCGATCGCCAGGCGATCGCCGTCCCAGCTCATGGCACTCGGACCGACCCGCAAAGACTGCTGATCGCGACCCAGGGATGTCCGGCCTCGCTCAGTCATGGCCCAGCGTTTACCGCCCGGCAGGTAGAGCACGGCATTTATCGATACGTACTGCTCGGGATCGGCCAGCGCCCGGCGGCGCCGGGCATGGGCGTAATAAGGGGAAAAAACGCTGCCGATAAAGGCAATGACCGTTACACCCATACGGCCGTCGTCACTCAGGGCATCGAGATACCACCAGCGGTAGCCGTTGGCCGGTACTGGAACCGAGAAGTCGAGTCCGCGAGGAGCGCCTGCGCTGCGAGGCGCCCGGACATCGCTGCCATCGGCACTCCGGGACCGGGATGTACGCTCCCCCCGGCGAGATAAAAGCCCGGCAGACGGGTGCGATTGGCCGGGCGCCGGAAGGTCGCCTGCCAGCCGTGACTGGCTCGCCCATAGAGGTTGCCCCCCGTTCCCGGGAACAGCGCCTGAAAGCCCGTTGGCGTGGTTATCCGACTTGAGGCCGTCGGGGTCAACGCTACGCCGCAGTTCTCCAGCGTTCTGAACATGTTCTCTTCGCATCGGTTGAGCTCCCGTTGATCGAGCGAGTGAAGGTCCCCGGTGGGGGGCGCATTAATAAGGCAGAGCAGTCTTTCATCGGTTGGCCCGCTAGCTTCCGCTGGGAAAGGACGGTCCTGGGCACAGACATAAACAGTAGGATCGCTTGGCATACGCCGCTCACGCTGCAGCGCATGGAACTCCGCCGCGTAGTCGCGTGAGAAGTAAACGTTGTGATGATCAATGGGCCGGCCGCGCGCCTCAGCGCTCATGACCCAGGTGATCGCCGACAGCGAACGGTCTGCAACAGAAACCGGTGCCACAACGGAAGCGCAGGTATCACCCAGGACGCCGTCCGCAATCGCGCCGGCGTCGGCATTGGCGATAACCCGCTCCGCCACGAGCACCCGCTCGTCGCCGGTGATGACTTCGAAGCCTTTCCCGGCGCGGCGGCGCACATCGACCACGTCGACACCACACTCAATCTGCGCACCGCTTGCCACTGCAAGATCGGCGAGTGCGCCGGCGAGGCTGACCATACCGCCGGGCAATCGATACACGCCCATCTGTTCGACGTGCGCGACCAGCATTAGGGTCGCCGGCGCCTGGTAAGGTGATGCGCCACAGTAGGTGGCATAGCGTCCGAAGAGTTGTCGCAGGCGCGGATCTTCGAACTGACCCTCCAGGGTGGTCATCAATCGTTGAAAGGGTCGAATCGCAAGGGTTGCAGCAACACCGGCGCGCCAGCTTAAGGACACGGGATTGGGCTTGCTCGCCTCAAGAAAGCTCGATTTCAGGGTGCTGAAGGTACGCTCGGCCTGGGCCATGAAGCGCAGGAAACGCTGGGCGTCAGCGGGCGCCGAAGAAAAGCTCGAGATCGCCTCGGCGCTGGCCTCAAGATCACTGAAGAGATCGAGTTCGGAACCATCCTGCCAGCCGTGGTGGGCAATTCTCTCCATGGGCTCCGGCTGCAGCGACCGGTGAAAGTCGGCACCGGCGTCCGCAAAGAGGCTCTCGAAGACCCAAGGCATAGTGAACACGGTAGGTCCCGCGTCGACCGGGCGTCCGCCCGATTCCAGGACGCGGACTTTGCCGCCGGGGACTGCCGCTCGCTCCAGCACCAGCACCTCGACGCCGCGAGCTGCGAGAGTAATGGCCGCGGCCAGCCCGCCCATGCCGGCGCCGATGATGACAACGGGGGCATCCGCCTGACGGTGCTGAGCGGAACCCTCAGACTCCTGTCGAGCTGAGCGCGGATTCCCTGCGGCCGTTATCGCCCCCATCCCTTCGATCCCTGGCTCAATCTTGCCTTCGCGATATGTCTAGTTTAGATTACATATCTAGTGACAGTCTACATTGACACTTCCCATTGACACTTTTTTCTTAACGGGGTCTGGAAGTAGGTGCTGGTCGACGGTCACAACCAGTCACCTATATAAAGGACAAAGGCGCAGGGAGGGTCCATGCTGACCACCGGAGCAGATCCGGCGCCCAGAACCGCGGGGCCGACCCAGGAAACCGTCGTTGAGGACGCGCTGCGAAATGCAATTGCTGCCTCCGAAGACACACCACCCAAACTTGCCGCCGCCGTCTTCGACGCGGTTTTCCCTGGCGGCGGCCGCATCCGGCCGCAGCTCTGCCTCGGCGTTGCCAGCGCCTGCGGCCTCTGTCTGAAGCCCGAAACGGAAGATGACGCGGGGACCGCACGTCTTGCCCTCGCAGCCGCCGTTGCCGTGGAACTCCTGCACTGTGCATCGCTCGTGCTCGACGACTTGCCCTGTTTCGATGCTGCCGAGCTGCGCCGGGGACGACCCTCAGTACATAAAGCGCACGGCGAATCGCTGGCGGTACTGGCCGGCGCGGCCCTCATCGTCCGCGCCTTCGAAGTGCTCGCGGCAACACCGGGGGCAGACCCCGAACGTCGCGCCCGGCTCATCGCCACCGTGTCTGCCTCCGTTGGGATGCGGGGCGGTATCTGCGCCGGGCAGGCCCTGGAGTTCGAGGACAACGTTGACCTGTCGCAGTACCACCAGGCGAAAACCGGTGCCCTGTTTGCCGGTGCTGTGACCGCCGGCGCCATCGCTGCTGGCCACGAACCCGCCCACTGGCAGGCCTTTGCCTGCAGACTCGGCGAGGCCTATCAGGTGCTGGATGATCTGCGCGACGTGGCTGGCAGCGAGGCGATGATCGGCAAACCCGAGGG